>JBBWZU010000651.1:0-50828 GCA_039649225.1 Hyphomicrobiales bacterium
GTGCCGCCGTACAAGAAATGTCGCGCGTGCGCCGAGCAAAGGGCGCGCCCGACAGTTCAGGGAGGCCTCCGGTGCAGGGTTCCGATCGTCTTCATCCGCGGACGACGCGGCGGCGCCTGCTTGGCGCAGCCGGCGCCGGCAGTCTCGCCATGCTATCCGCTCGGCTGTCGCGGCCGGCCTGGGCGCAAGCGGAAGTCGACTTGCACGCGCCGGGCGGTCCCAGCACGCGGCCGATGACGACAGCGTATCCGCAGAAGGGGCCGATGATCCTGCAGCGGACGAGCCCGCCCTGGCTCGAAACTCCGTTCGAGGTGTTCGACAAAGGCGTCCTCACGCCGAACGACCAGCACTATGTGAGCTGGCACTGGGCGAACTTCCCGAGCGAGATCGATGTCGGCACGTTTCGCCTGGGGGTGCGTGGCCATGTGAACCAGACGCTGGCGCTATCGCTGGACGATCTGCTGCATGGAATGCCACGCGTTGAACTGGCCGCGATCAACCAGTGCGCGGGCAACTCGCGCATCTACATGCAGCCGCGCGTGCCGGGCGCCCAGTGGGCCAACGGGTCGATGAGCAACGCGCTCTGGGGCGGGGTCCGCTTGAAGGATGTGCTGGACCGCGCCGGCGTGAAGACGGGCGCGGTCCAGGTGCGGTTCGGAGGCCTGGACGAGCCGATCATCCCGGAGGCGCCTAAATTTCTCAAGTCGCTCGACGTCGACCACGCGCGCGACGGGGAGGTCATGATTGCGTTCGCCATGAACGGCGAGCAACTGCCCCTGCTGAACGGCTTCCCGCTCAAGCTCGTCGTGCCCGGCTGGTGCGGGGTCTATTGGATGAAGATGCTGAACGACATCGAGGTGCTGGACCAGCCCGACACCAACTATTGGACCTCGACCGGCTACCGTGTCCCCGATACGCCGAACGCGACCATCACGCCCGGGCAGGGGGGCGTGAACCTGGTGCCGGTCACCCGTATGCCGCCTCGATCTTTCATCACGAGCATCCGCGCGGGCGACACGTTGCACGCCGGTGCGCCGACGCCGGCGCGCGGCATCGCCTTCGGCGGCGATTGCGGCGTCGCCCGCGTGGATCTGTCGATCGACGGCGGCAGGAGCTGGCAGCCAACCCAGCTCGGCAAAGACGAAGGCAAGTACGGCTTCCGCCGCTGGCAGGCGCAATTCACGCTGCCCGCGCGCGGCGATCACAGCCTGATGGTTCGCTGCACTAACAGCAACGGTGTGGCGCAGCCCGCCGCTCGGGTGTGGAATCCCGCGGGGTATATGAACAACACCGTCGAGACGACCCACGTGGTTGTCGCGTGAGGAGGACCAGACACATGCAAGGCATTCGGCTCGCGGCTGCCGCGGTCTGCGGCGTCGTTCTGCTGCCGCCTGCCGGCCACGCCGCGCCTCTGACAACGCTCAAGTCGCTCAAGCTGGACGTGCCGACCAGCGATGCGATGGTCCCGCCCGGCCCGGGAGCGGATGCCGTCAACAACAACTGCCTCGCATGCCATTCAGCCGACCATCTGATGACCCAGCCTTCGCTGCCGAAGGAAACGTGGGAAGAGGTCGTTCAAAAGATGATCACCGCCTACAAGGCACCGATCTCTCCGGAAGATGCCACCGCGATCGTCGACTACTTGGCCCGCACGAAGGGAACGAAGTAGGTACGCTGATAAATTGAACGCGTGACGCGATGGCCGGCGCCGTGCGTCGTTCAGAATAATCGGATCCATAGCGCGATCGAAGGTATCCGGCCGCCGGTGACGATAACTAACAGGTAGTACCCCATGCGTTTCGGCACATGTTTTCGTGGCCGGACGCGCGTGTCCGCGCGGCGCAGTCTACGGGTAGCGGTCGGGCGCGGAAACGCGTTCGGCGGCCACGAATACATGGGTGACACGGCCTCGCGCGATGTATTCGGGCGAGGGCGGCACGCCAAAGATGCGCGATGACAGCATCTTCGCGCCGGGACGTGTCCGGCAGCCTGCTTACGTAGATCAGACGGAGGCGCGGGATGAATATTATTCGGCGTTTCTGGCCGCTGCGGTGGCGCTCTGCCTGCTGACCGCGTTCGGCTTTGCGGTTCCGGCCATCGCGAAGCCGTCACGAGGGTGAACAACCATGACGCCCTGGTCTGCTCCCGGCTGATTCTGTTGAACAAGTTCTGTGGAAAAAGTCTGCCTGCGCGTTCAAATTGGCTGCTGCTAGGCGATCCACGTCGTGCCGCTAATCGCCAGATATAATACGCGCAAAAGCAGACTTCGATAACTCCAATAAGCTCTGGCAAGACGCGCTATCCGGCGTCGTCTACGAAGACGATGAGTCAACTAGGAAAGCTGCATCTTTACCGCGATTACGACAAGCATATACCGCGAATTGAAATCGCAATCAGCAGTTCGGAAGGTTTGCAGGTGAAGTCGCCGTACTGCCTGACGTAGAGCTGGGGCCGATGCCAGGCGTTGAGCCGTTCGTACTCTGGGCCGCGGTGCCGGTCTGAGACACACCAGACCCGGGGGCACTGGGGACCGTAGTTCCAGCGCCCGACGCCGTGTCCTTCAGTTTCGCTTGCCCGCTCGCATCTTTGCAATATGTCTCGGGCGAGACATTTTGACTTGTGCTTGTAGCGGAGCCGCTTGTTGGGTCAGTGGTCGACTGTGCGGCGGCGAGCGTCCCGCCCGCTAGCAACGCGTAGAAGGCCAATACTGCTACGGAATTCATGAAGGTACTCCGTTGTCTATTTGTCTGCTTCACCGGTTGAATGACGAGGTCAACGTCTGTGAACGCTCCGCCAACCAGCTCCTCGTTACTTGCCAGCGTATTCCACGTGGTCACCATCCGCGGATATCTCAAGGGCGACGGCTCGTTGTTAGCAGCTTCAGCAAGGGCTTAAGTAATCGGGAGCTTTCTCTCGCGTCGCTTCTGCATTCATGTCCGCACCCCTCCGAGACGACGTACAATGGAATACGCAACTAAGCCGTGTCCCGCTTCATCAACATTGCGGACAATCGCGAAATCTTGGCGTGATACTCTGAAGGCCTATGGCCACCGGCAGCCCGCGCAAAATACGGAACTGAGGAAAAGCTAACGGAAACGATTGAGGCCTATTTCACAGGCCTGGAAGCAACACTGAAGTTTCCAATCAAAGCGGGCCTTTGCGTCGCCCTTGGTATCTCCCGGAACACGTAGAGCATACCGAAAGCGCCTGCCCGGCGCGTCCATTCTCCAGGCGTTGTAAAGTAGCAAGACGCCGCTCGCGGCGCCCGCATCTCCCGCAAATCAGCCCGCGTCGACTTCGATACGGCACAGCTCGATCAGATCATCGGCGTCAACTCGAGCGTCCGACCTGTATTCGATTTTGATAACAGTGACCGCAGGACTCGAGTGACCGCAGGACTCGCGCGCGAACCTGAAGATCGTGGTCTAGCTCCTCGGTCAACGCATCGCCAGCTTGATCGCCGCTATCGCGAGCAGGAGCGCCACGTAGAGGGCTATCCAAAGCGATAGTCGCCACTTGGTCAAACTGCGCGCTCCGCTGCGAACATGGCGGCGTTACTAGCTCTCGCGCTCGAAACTCAACCGCCTGATTACGCTAATCGCGTCCTTTGCAACACTTTCTGACTCAAAAGAAACCCGTTACGCGATGACGGTACCGGTCGCATGCGAGCGTATCTCCCGGCGCAATGATCTTGCTCTAAGGAGTGCGCTGGTATCCCACTCCCGGGATCCCAATTTGCTGGGTTCGTCAGCCCGGTCCTTGCTCCCGACGTTCTGAGCATCTGTAAGCAGCGCGATCTCCACAGTCTAATGCAGCCGTCATCGTTAGTGTGGCAATTCGATCCGATCAGCGTAGTGCCGATAGAGTTGGGAGAATTCGGCAGCCAAATCGTAGCAGATGATGAGTGTGGCTGTGGAAAACTCCCAATGCGCACCAGGTGTGCCGCAGCTCTGCATTTCCAGAGTGAACGAAGACCCCGTGCAGGGCGGTGTTATGCAGCATGACGCCGCCCGCGCGCTTCGCCGAACAGCTTGATCATCTCTCTGTTGAATGCCGGGATGTCATCGGGGCTACGGCTCGTGACCAGGCCGTGGTCCACGACCGCTTCCTGATCCACCCAATCCGCCCCGGCATTCTTGAGGTCGGTCTTCAATGAGGGCCAAGAGGTCATCCGGCGCCCGCGTGCCGCTCCGGTCTCGATAACGGTCCACGGACCATGGCAAATCGCTGCGACCGGCTTATTGGCATCGAAGAACGCCTTCGCGAATGCTACCGCTTTCGGCTGCATGCGCAGCGCGTCGGGATTGATGACCCCACCAGGCAAAAGCAGCGCGTCGAATTGCTCCGGCTTTGCTTGATCGAGTGGCACATCGACCTGGAGCTCGTCGCCCCAGTTGATGAAGTTCCAGGCCCGCACGCGTTCGTCCTTCGGCGATACAATTTTCGTCGTAGCCCCGGCTTCGTCCAGCGCCTTGCGCGGCCTGCTGAGCTCGACCTGTTCAAACCCGTCGGTGACCAGGATGGCCACATTCAGTCCGTTAAGGTTGTCGTGTGCCATGTGCGAACTCCTTTCGAACCAAAGTGGGCGCGGATGTTCTCCCATCGCTCTCGGGCGCTGAGACGGTTCGCGACACCCCGTACGCGCGCTGCAATCGTCGATAGCTGGACTGACGACATCCCATAGTTACAGTCGCAAAAAAGCGTGTGAACCTCGTTATCCGAGAGATCGAAGAATGCCATCGCATCGCCAATCGTATCGCCGGCTAGCCCCGCCCAGCGGAATTCCACATCCGCGTAGGCGAGCGCGAGAGGAGAAAACTCGCCACGTAATGCGCGCCGTTGAACTCTCGGCACGTCTTCTATCCGTGTAAGCAACCGGATTGGTCCCATGTGAGTACTGAGCAGGTCCGCCAGCCGATTCAATCGTTGCCTCCGCACAGCCCTTCTGCTCAGATTCGGGGCTGGCACAATCGTCGCAATTCGGCTCATCTCGTCTAGCGTGCGGTGCTCCATGGAACTCTCCAGTGCGTTGCCAGCGCATATCTTGTCGCTGCGTTTCTGATCTGTAATTGACGGCTGTCAACGCGATCTGGTTTGGCCGGTTGGTAGGAGCCGCGTGTCGGGTCGCGGTTTCGCTCCGTAGAAAAATTTGTCGATTGCGACGTTTGTGTCGCGCCTTGCTCGCGGCCCGATGCCGGCGCGCAACCCCGTAGGACGCAGGACGACCGACGTTCAACACAGAGTGGAGATTTCCATGCTTCAGCTCGTGGCGATCGGATGGCGGTTGCAGGCGGATCCATCCGCGAAAGAGGCTTTCGCCATGAGGACTGACATTGGTCCCAGCCTTCGCGCTTCCGCCTGCTGAATTCATCGTGCGGCGCGGCCGCCGATTTCGTTGGGGTCGAGTTCCTGGCTCTCATGTTCCAGATGCAGATAACTGATGTTGAACATCGCGACTTCCTTCAGCCGCTCGAGGTCCGGAATAGTCAGTTCCTTTCCGCGTAGGACGATGAGATTTTGACTCCGCAATTCCCGCAGCGTCCGGTTCACATGCACCGTCGACAGGCCGGTCGCCTCTCCAAGATCGCTTTGCAGCAAAGGGAATTCGCAACGGTTCCGACGCGTTCGACCGATGACGTCCAATTTGATGAAAAGTTCGCAGAACAGGTGCGATATGCGCTCCAGCGCGGTTCGCTGACCAACGTTCAGCGTCCATTCGCGCTGGACGGCCATCGCGACAAGCGTATCCCACCAGAAGGCTTGCGCGATGCGAGGATGCTGAGAGGTCACATGTTCAAACTTGTCCCGCGTGATCTCGGCATACGTAAGCGGTGTCAGCGCTGCGATTGTGTGATCCATTTCCCGCAGAATATAGATATTCAGCTCGCACAGATCGCCCGGAAGAAAGAATGAGAGGATTTGTCGCCGCCCATCTTCGAGCATTTTGGTGCGGCACGCCCATCCGGACAGGATCACCTTGAGCGTCTCAGGATTGTCGCCCTCACGCGCGACGTCCTCTCTGCCGCCGATCTTCTGAATTCTCTCTTGAACCAACTTGTCGAGCGCGCGCTCGTCCTCCGCAGACAGCCGAACGAATTTTTGCAGCTTCCGGATCAGAGGGGTCTCGGCTCCCATGTCCACACCTCACACTGCCGCCTGCTCCACGCACCAAGCCAGCCAACATCTCACATGAAAGTCCCTATACTCTCGCGGAGAGACCCGCAGGCGGAGCCAGCCCCTTACGGCCCTTCTTGTGACGTATTCTGACCTTGGAGCGAAATCCGAGGCGAGTGTGTCTCAGATTGTTTGAGCAAAATGGCGCTCATCAGAATCACGCAGGCAGCGGCGGCGCCGCGATGACAAGGTTTTTATGTTGCTCTGGTGGAATCTGATCTTCTCCCGCTCAGAGATTGCTGGCAAAAGCTGGATCGGACATGAACCAGCGACAAAACGCAGATAGCCCTTCCAATAGGCACGTGGAGGCATTGGGCACTCCATTCGCGGATTGCCTAATCGAGTTCAACTCGTCCGCATTGGTTCCTGGATTCGGGGCCAGAGCGTGCGAATCTCCTTAGGCAGGACTTGGATCACGTCATCAATCTCTCCTGGAGATATATGGGTCTCCAAGGTCTGAAACACCGCACGGGTTGCTTTTTCGGTGTCGATTGGCTGTGTCTTGGCGATGCGCGCGGCTATTCCGGCAACGAATTCATCGCGCGAGCGTATCTTGTTCGGCTTGCCGGCGGGATGCCATGCCTCGTAATAGATGCCTCGGACCAGCATTGGGAGCTGGTCACCGAACTGGGCCGCCTCGTTGACCACCAGACGATCGCGGAGGCAGTGAAGCACTGCCCGCAGGACCTGATAGGCGCCGTGCCGATCTAGATCCAGCGCCTGCGCGATCTCCTTGAGCCATGTGTTTGTCTTATGAAGCGTTTCGTCGAACACTTCGAGGCCGGTTGAGCTCATTCCGCACTTTCCGAATTCGAATTCAGACACGCAGGCGAATCTCGCGCCGACCGCCACATACGCGCATCAATCGGTGCATCTTTGCAGTCAACTATAGGCCGAGGGGTCATATGTCGCCTTGATCACCGTCAATCTTCATGTGCCGTCCTGACAATAGAAAAGAAGCTCGCCGGCGATCGAGAGTTGCCTGAGCATAATTCAGCTCGATTCCTTGCATCGGTTCGATGTCAATGAGCGTCGATTGCCGAGCGGGGCAGAATGGCCTCTTCAGTCGACGCCGTGGCGTATGCGCCGGTTCTTGTCCATGAGCTTCGACGGGATAGCGGTTGGGCGGATTCGAGGCTTCAATCAGCGGTGAAGCGCAGGTGATCGCTGCCGGAAGCGCGCGCGCACCTGATCAATCGTGGCGCTCACGTGACCCAGGTCTGTCCGCGCCGTTGAGCAATTGCATTCCGGGTTTGGGCACGTCATTGCGGATCGAAGGGAGAATTCGGGCTGGCGCTCGGAGACGTGGGTGGGGATTGTTGGAGAAGCTGAGACTTGCGCTCGCGGCTGTCCTGATCCCGAACCAGCCAGTATACGCAACCGAGTGCCAGGATGGCCGCAGCCAATGCGAACAGGTGCAGCGCGTCAGTCACGGACATATCAAGGATCAACAATTTTCTGACGATAGCGAGCAGCGCGATCAGAACAACTGTGCGAACCTGCACAACGCTATCGCGGCGCTTCGCGACGACCAGCAAGGATCGCTTGAACTCGAGTGCGATGATCACCGTAAAGATCATTCCGAACAACGCCTGGAATACCGCATTGTCAGTCGGGTCGAAGTCCCGCGATGCGATTATGCCGGCGAGAATTTTCAATACGAGATTCCAGACCGCGAGCGCGACGATGAGCGCTATCAGCCCCGTCAGGATCAAGATGACGGCATGCTCAAATTTTTCGTAGGCCGTCAGCAGCCCCCACGCGCCGAGTGCGCTGGCAAGCTCACCCTCTCCTTGATCCGATGCCATCGCAGGTCCTCGTTGCAACTACCTCAAATGGCCGGCCTGACCACTCCTTTTTGCCGCGGTACCGGCAAATATTCCACACCGCCGGCCTGCTGGCGGATGGGCTGCGGATAGAGCTTCATCAATTCGAGAACAGAAGCCGGAATGTTGGTGCTCACGGGCAACCCAAGTTCTTTGGCAGTCGATGGGAAGATCGGATAGTCGTGCGTCCACGTTCCGGTGGAGAGCTTCTCCGCCAGCGCGCTTGCCTTATCTTCCGGCATCCGCCCCTGCAGTAGTTCTGATGCAGCTTGCTTTATCTGCGCGATGGCTTTGCGGCCGACATCGGCCTGGATCAGGGTTTGATCATCAACCCTGGCGATCGGCTTTGCCTCCGCCACCTTGATGAGCGAGGCCGCCGGCGATTGGCCGACCTGCGGATCAATCGGCCCGAGCACCGCATGCTTGGACATGACGATCTCATTGGCGGCGAGTGAAATGAGAGTCCCGCCCGACATCGCATAATGGGGCACGAAGGCCGTGACCTTCCCCTTGTGCTCGCGGACTGCCCGCGCGATCTGCAGCGCAGCGAGCACAAGCCCGCCCGGTGTGTGCAAGATGATGTCGATCGGAATGTCGTCGTCGGTCATCTGGACCGCGCGCAAGACATCTTCCGAGTCGTTGATATCGATATAGCGCACGAGCGGGAAACCGAGGAACCGCATCGTCTCCTGCCGATGCACCAGCAGAATGACACGCGAGTTCCGCTCGCTTTCGATCTGGGCGATCTTGCGGGCGCGCATGGCGTCGTTGAGGCGCTGCCGCAGCACGGGCTGAAGCGCTGAAAAGATGAAGAATAGCCAGAAGAGATCGCCGATTGACATGACAAGCCTCCTCGCGTGAGCAGGGGTTCATGGCCGGCCCGATGTGTCGAAGCCGAGAATGCCTTCGTCGGGATAGTAGGCGCGGTAGGTCCGTTCGGAACGAAGCAGCACGGGTCCAAGGACTAGTCCGGCAAGGAAGCCCCCGATATGAGCCCACCACGCGACGCCGCCGCCTGTCGATGTCATCAGCGTCTCGGTGGCGCCCTGCAGCACTTGCAGAACGAACCAGAGACCGGCGAACACGAGCGCCGGTATCTCGAAGAACAGCGGAATGAAAATGATCGGCACCAGCACGATCACGCGAGCGAATGGGAACAGACGCGCAAAGCAGCCGAGTACGCCTGCGATGGCTCCCGACGCGCCCAGGGCCGGCACCGTGGATGTTGGATTGAAGACAGCGTGCGCAAGGGCAGCCGCGACTCCACAGCCGAGGTAGAAGGCCAAATAGGGGCCGTGACCGAGCCGATCCTCGATCGTCGGGCCAAACAGCCACAGCATCCACATATTGAGAATGAGGTGCAGCCAGCCGCTGTGCAGGAACATCATGGTGAAGAACGGCAGGTAGTCGAGCAGCGCCGTAGGAACATCGCCATAGGCATCAGGCGCGAAGTATCGCGCCGGGATGAGCGCGAGAGAATAAAGGAATTCTTCAAGCTCGGTGCGGCTGAGGCTGATTTGAAACAGGAAGATCAGTGCATTCGTTAGAATGAGCCACCATGTCACGATCGGCGCGTGGCGGGTCGGCACGGTGTTGCGGATCGGGAACATGTCAGTGCGCCCTTTCCGCCGGCGCCGCGAACTCCGACAGCAGCGCGCGTATCGTCCGGCGCAGTCCATGCATTTGATCGATCAGATCGAGGATGATAGGCACGGCTTCCTTGTTCACACCCATACCCTGCAGGTCGCGGATCAACTGAGCACGGGCCACGTCGATCTCGGAAAATGAATCGTCCGTTGCGCCATGCTCCGGCATGAGCCAGCCGGCCTCGATCCATGCATGGAGGACCTCCGTCCTGAGATGCGCGGCGATCAGGAATTCACCCGTCTTCATGGTCAAGCCCCCATGGCGCGGCGCTGATTGCCGCTGTAATTGCTGGACTTGGCTGAAGCCCACTGCCCGATCAGCGTCTCGAGCTCCGGGTCGCGCTTCTCGGGAAGCATGATCTTGAGCGTGACATACTCATCTCCCGAGGTGCCGTTCGGGCGCGGAACGCCGCGACCTTTCAGCCGCAGTACAGTCCCGGTGTTGGACCATTTCGGCACCGTCATGGTGACTGTGCCGGTCGGCGTCGGCACGATCACTTTGCCGCCGAGCACTGCGTCGCGCAGCGGAATCGGCAGTTCGACGTGGATATCGTCGTCCTTGCGGCGGAAGAGGGGGTGCGGACGAACCTTGATCTCGATCAGCGCATCGCCCGGCGGGCCGCCACCCAGGCCGGGCCGGCCTTTGCCGCGCAGCCGCAACACGGTGCCGTCGCGCGAGCCCGGCGGAATGGTGACGTCGAGCGCAGAGCCGTCAGGCAGCGTGATCTGCTTCTTGCCGCCGTTGATTGCCTCGAGGAAATCAAGTTCGAGCTGGTAATGCGCGTCCGGTCCACGCATGCGAAAGCTGCCGCCACGGCCCTGCCGGCCGAATATGTCCGACAGGATATCTTCGCCGGCGAAATCTGCGAAGCCGGCATCGCTGGAATACTGAGAATCACCGTCTGCAAAATCCCGGTAGTAACGCTGCCGCGGTCGCTCCTGACCGGAGGCGTCGATCTCGCCGCGATCGAAGCGGGCGCGCTTGTCGGAGTCGCTCAGCAGATCATAGGCAGCGGAGACGTCCTTGAACTTCTCCTCGGCCTGCTTGTTGCCGGGATTGAGATCCGGGTGCAGCTTCTTCGCAAGCTTGCGGTACGCTTTCTGAATGTCTCCTGGCGAGGCGTCTTTCTTGACGCTCAACGTGGTGTAGGGGTCGGCGGCCATGATTTCACCTGATCACGGCTGTGCGCTGAGTTGCTGCGTGTTATCGTCAGATGCTGGCGCTTCCGACCGTCGTTTCACAACGGCGACACGTGCGGGGCGAAGCAGCCGGTCATGGATCATGTAGCCGTCCTCCATCACCTCGGCGACAGTTCCCGGCTCGCGCTTCGGATCGTCGATCTCCATCACCGCCTCGTGCAGCGCGGGGTCGAATGGCGCGCCAAGGGCCTCGATCTTGCGGACATCGAACCGCTCGAGGGCCTGCGTCAGCATCCGCTCGGTCGACCGCACGCCTTCCAGCAGTGCCGCATCCTCGACTGATTTGACTGGATTGCGCTCGGCCGTATCGATTGCGCGACGCAGATTGTCGACGACGCTCAGCATCTCGCGCGCAAAATTGGCGATCGCGTATTGCCGCATTTCATCGAGCGAGCGCTCAGTACGCCGGCGCGTATTCTCGGCGTCCGCCAGCGCCCGCATCAGCCGGTCGCGCAGCGACTGGTTCTCGGCCAGCAAGGTCGCGGGATCGACCGCTTCCGTCGCAATGCGCTCGTCTTCAGCGTGGTGCACGCCTTGCGCCATGTTCGACCTCGTCCATTCAGGCGGCTTGTGCGAAGGTATTGCCGTTGATGACGAGCCGGCCATCCCGCACTGTAACCTTGACGGTATCTCCATCCTTGATCGCGCCGGACAGCAGCATCGTGGCGAGCGGGTTTTGCAACTCGCGCTGAATGACACGCCGCAATGGCCGCGCACCGTACACCGGGTCGTAGCCAGTATTGCCGAGCCAGATCTTGGCCTGCTCGTCGATGTCGAGCGTGATCTTGCGATCGGCCAGCAGGCGTTGGAGATGCCGGAGTTGGATATCGACAATCCGCTTCATCTCGTTGCGGCCGAGCCGGTTGAACAGGATGATCTCGTCAAGGCGATTAAGGAATTCCGGCCGGAACGAGCGGCGTACCACGTCCATCACTTGATCGCGTGCGGCCTCCACCGGCTGGCCTTCGAGCAATGCCGCAAGATATTCCGAGCCGAGATTGGAGGTGAGCACGATGATGGTATTGCGGAAATCGACTGTGTGTCCCTGGCCGTCGGTCAGTCGCCCGTCGTCAAGGACCTGCAACAGGATGTTGAAGACGTCATTGTGTGCTTTCTCGACCTCGTCGAACAGGATCACCTGATAGGGACGTCGCCGCACCGCTTCGGTCAGCGAGCCGCCTTCCTCGTAGCCGACATAGCCGGGAGGAGCACCGATCAGACGGGCCACGGCGTGCCGTTCCATGTATTCGGACATGTCGATGCGCACCATCGCCTGCTCGTCATCGAACAGGAACGTGGCAAGCGCCTTGCACAATTCGGTCTTACCGACGCCGGTCGGTCCAAGGAACAGGAACGAGCCGATCGGCCGATTGGGATCCTGTAACCCGGCGCGGGCACGCCGCACTGCGTCGGCGATGACCGCGATGGCGTGGTCCTGGCCGACCACGCGCTCGCGCAGCTTGTCTTCCATATGAAGCAGCTTTTCGCGTTCGCCTTCCATCATCCGGGCGACCGGAATGCCTGTCCAGCGCGAAACGACCTCGGCGACTTCCTCGGCGGTGACCTCCTGCTTGAGCATCTGGCCGCTGACCTTCGAGGCATCCGCCAGCCGGCGCTCGAGTTGCGGGATCACCGAATAGAGAAGTTCACCGGCCCGCTGCAGGTCGCCGCGGCGCTGCGCGATCTCAAGCTCGTTGCGCGACTGATCGAGCTGCGCCTGCAGGCGCTTGACTTCCTCGAGCTTGTCCCTCTCGGCCTTCCATTTTGCAGTCAGCTCGGCGGAGCGCTGTTCCAGATTTGCCAGTTCCTGCTCGAGGGTCTTAAGACGGTCCTTTGAGGCTTGGTCCGTCTCCTTTTTCAGCGCCTCGCGCTCGATCTTGAGCTGGATGATGCGGCGGTCGAGCTCGTCGATCTCTTCCGGCTTGGACTCGATCTCCATGCGCAGCCGGCTGGCGGCCTCATCGATCAGATCGATGGCCTTGTCGGGAAGAAAGCGGTTGGTGATGTAGCGGTTGGACAGCGTCGCGGCGGCGACGATGGCCCCGTCGGTGATGCGTACGCCATGATGCAGTTCGTATTTTTCCTTCAGGCCGCGCAGGATCGAGATTGTCTCCTCGACCGTCGGTTCGCCGACGAACACGGGTTGGAAGCGGCGGGCGAGCGCCGCATCTTTCTCGATGTTCTTGCGGAACTCATCCAGCGTGGTCGCGCCGATGCAATGCAGTTCGCCGCGCGCCAGCGCGGGCTTGAGCATGTTCGAGGCGTCCATCGCGCCTTCGGCTTTGCCCGCACCGACCAGCGTGTGCAGCTCGTCGATGAACAGGATCACATCACCGGCCGCGGCGACCTCCGAAAGCACCGCTTACAGCCGCTCCTCGAACTCGCCGCGGTACTTTGCGCCGGCAAGCAGCGCGCCGAGATCGAGCGAGAGCAGCCGGCGATCCTTCAGGGTGTCGGGCACATCGCCGTTGACGATGCGCTGCGCGAGGCCTTCGACGATCGCGGTCTTGCCGACGCCGGGTTCTCCGATCAGCACCGGGTTGTTCTTGGTGCGGCGCGAGAGCACCTGCACGGTGCGGCGGATCTCCTCGTCGCGGCCAATGACCGGATCGAGCTTGCCCTGGCGTGCTTCCTCGGTGAAGTCTCGCGTGTATTTCTTCAGCGCCTCGTAGTTGCCTTCGGCTGTGGCACTCTCCGCTTTGCGGCCCTGGCGGATGTCGGCGATCGCCTTGTTGAGGTTTTGCGCCGTGACGCCGGCACGCTTGAGAATGTCCGCAGCCGTTCCCTTGGACAGCGCCAGCGCCAGCAGCATGTATTCGACGGTCACGAAAGCATCGCCGGCCTTCTCGGCCAGTTGCTCGGCCTGATCGAACAGGCGCGCGGTCTCCGGCGCCATATAGACCTGGCCGGCGCCGCTGCCTTCCACCTTGGGCAGCTTCGCCAGTTCCACATCGACCGCTTGGACAACTTGCGCCGCCGTCGCACCGGATGCATCGATCAGATTGGCGGCGAGCCTGTCCTCGTCATCCAGCAGCGCCTTCAACACATGCAGCGGCGTGAACTGCTGGTGGCCGCTGCGCATTGCAAGCGTCTGCGCCGACTGGATCAGCGTCTTCAAGCGGTCAGTATATTTCTCGATCTGCATCGCTCATCTCCTCCAGGCGTTCCATGACCCGTGGACTGCGGCCGCAGATCCCCGCTAACTGGCCTTGCGCTTGCGCTCGTCGACTTCCTCGAATTCGGCATCCACGACGCCGGGCTCGCTGTCGGTTCCGGAGCTTGTGCCGGAGCCGGACGGCTCGGCCGGCGTGCCGGCGCGGCTCATGGCCTCGGCGAGGCGTGAAGCAGCCTGTGTTGTGCGCTGGATTGCCTGGCGAATGCGCTGCAGGTCCTCGCCTTTGACCGCGTCCTTGAGCGCCGCGACCGCCTGGTCGACCTCGGTCTTGACGTCTGGCGGAACCGGGAAGGCCGCGTCGTTCAATGCTTTCTCGGTGGTGTAGACGATCGCATCCGCCTGATTGCGCGCCTCGACCAGTTCCTTGCGCCGCTTGTCTTCTTCGGCGTGAGCTTCCGCTTCCTTGATCATGCGGTCGATGTCCGCCTCGGTGAGCCCGCCGGAGGCCTCGATGCGGATGGTCTGTTCCTTGCCGCTTGCCTTGTCCTTGGCTGAAACGTTCACGATGCCGTTCGCATCGATGTCGAACGTCACCTCGACTTGCGGCAGTCCGCGTGGCGCCGGCGGAATGCCGACAAGATCGAACTGGCCGAGTAGCTTGTTGTCGGCCGCCATCTCGCGTTCGCCCTGGAACACCCGGATCGTCACCGCGGTCTGGTTGTCTTCGGCGGTCGAGAAGGTTTGGCTTCTCTTGGTTGGGATCGTGGTGTTGCGCTCGATCAGCTTGGTCATGACGCCACCGAGCGTCTCGATGCCGAGCGAGAGCGGCGTCACGTCGAGCAGGAGTACGTCCTTCACGTCGCCTTGGAGCACACCCGCCTGAATCGCGGCACCGATCGCCACCACCTCGTCGGGGTTCACGCCCTTGTGCGGTTCGCGACCGAACAGCTTTTCAACAACCTCCTGCACCTTCGGCATGCGGGTCTGGCCACCGACAAGGACCGTCTCCTTGATGTCCGAGGCCTGCAGTCCGGCATCCTTCAGGGCGGCCTTGCAGGGCGGAACGGTCTTCTGAATGAGATCGTCCACTAGCGCTTCCAGCTTGGCGCGCGAGAGCTTGACGGCCAGGTGTTTCGGTCCGTTCTGATCGGCGGTGATGAAGGGCAGGTTCACTTCGGTCTGCGTCGCGCTCGAGAGCTCGATCTTGGCTTTCTCGGCCGCATCCTTGAGCCGCTGCAACGCGAGGCGGTCCTTGCGCAGGTCGATGCCTTGTTCCTTCTGGAACTCATCGGCGAGATAATTGACGATGCGCATGTCGAAGTCTTCGCCGCCGAGGAAGGTGTCGCCGTTGGTCGACTTCACCTCGAACACGCCGTCGCCGACCTCGAGCACCGAAATGTCGAAAGTACCGCCGCCAAGGTCATAGACGGCGATCTTGCCGACACCCTTCTTATCGAGTCCGTAGGAGAGCGCGGCCGCGGTCGGCTCGTTGATGATGCGTAACACTTCGAGGCCGGCGATCTGCCCGGCATCCTTGGTGGCCTGGCGCTGCGCGTCGTTGAAGTAAGCCGGGACCGTGATGACCGCCTGAGTGACCTTGCTGCCAAGGTAAGCTTCGGCGGTTTCCTTCATCTTGGTGAGGATGAACGCGCTGATCTGGCTCGGACTGTATTTCTTGCCCTTCACGTCGACCCAGGCGTCGCCATTGGGACCTGACACGATCTTATAAGGCACCATGCCCTTGTCTTTTTGCGTCATCGGATCGTCATAGCGCCGACCGATCAGGCGCTTGATGGCGAAGATCGTGTTCTCGGGGTTGGTAATGCTCTGCCGTTTTGCGGGCTGTCCGACCAGCACCTCGCCGCTGTCGGTGAAGGCCACCATCGAGGGTGTGGTACGTGCGCCTTCGGCATTCTCGATCACCTTCGGCGTGTTGCCTTCCATCACGGCAACGCAGGAATTGGTTGTTCCGAGATCGATCCCGATTGCCTTGGCCATGGTGCAGCTCCTGATGTGCGGGTGTCGTGGCGTTTATTGGCGCTTGCCTCTATCGGCGAACGAAGTTTGGGACGTGCTACTTGGGGGGAGGAGGGCCAGAAGCACGTCCCAGAAGGTCACCGCGCCGGGGGGACTACGCGGCGTCCTTGACCTCGATCTTCTTTGGCTCGGCCTTCGCGGGTTTTGGAATGGTCAGTTTCAGGACCCCCTTCGACATGACGGCCTGGATGCTCGCCGGATCCACGCCGGGCGGAAGCTGGATCACGCGGTAGAACACGCCGTAGCTGCGCTCGCTGACGTGGTAGTTCTTGTCCTTGTCTTCTTCCTTGGTCTCGACCTTCTTCTCGCCGCGGATGGTGAGCAGATCGTCTTCGATGGATATATCGACATCCTTGCGCTCGAGCCCGGGTAGCTCGGCCGTGATCTCGATTTCCTTGTCGGTCTCCGTTACATCGATCGACGGCATGAGGTTGTTCTGGGCGGGTGAGGGCAGCGTACCATAGCCGCCACGGGTGAGATCATCGAACAGGCGATCGATCTCACGATGCAGAGATCCAAACAGGCTGACGGGTTGCAGGCGGGTTCCGCCGTTTGTTGAAGAGGAAGGCTTGAGAGCGCTTAAGGGCATGACAGTCTCCGTTGCTTTCTTGCTCCGTTGCTTTCTTGCGAATTATTTCTTGCGCGCTATTCGTGCAGGCGCGGCTATCCGCGTCCCATTGAAACACTCGGCGCCCCATCACGGCGCCACGACGATCCGGTCTTCCACCTTGGTGACGCCCGGCGCCGACCACGCGACGCGCTCGGCTTCCTCGCGCTCGATCCACGAGCGTACCGTGCCCTTCAGGATCACCGCGCTGCCTTCTGTCTCGACAACGATGCGATTGGCGTCGACTTCGGCGTTGCGCTTGAATGCCTCCTGGATCTTCTTCTTGATCTCGGCAGGCTCGGCGCGCGGCTTGAGCACGATCGAATTGGTCACGCCCTTTATGCCCTTGATGCGTCGCACTGCGGCCTCGGCGGTGTTCTTCTGATATTGCCACTCCACCTGGCCTTCCAGCGTCACCCAGCCGTTCTTGACCACGATCTTGATGTTTTCCGATGAAATCGGGAGCAGGCTCTTCATCGCTGCGACGGCATCACGCGCAATTTCCGGATCCGGCCGCTCGTCGATCGCGGGCAATCGCACCTCGAGATCATTGGCAACGCCGCGGACACCCGCGACGCGTTTGGCCGCGGATTCCGCCTCGTATTTATCGGTGTAGCTTTTTACAAATCCCGCCAATGTGACCACACCGTCCTTGACCGACACGGCGATATCGCTCGGATCGAGATCGGGATTCCATTGCAGTTCTTCCTTCACGTTTCGCTCAATGTCGCGGTCTGATGTCATGGCGGGCTCCGGTTTGGCTGAACGCCATCCAAACCTAATCAGGCCGCAGTTCGCAGCCCATGACAGCCATCAATATTTCGGAAGTTTTCGCTGCAACCGCGCGCTACTAACAGACCTTGCGCGCCACGCCTCAGCCGATCGGCCAGCGCTCGATCGAGGCCAATGCGCTATCTGGTTTCGCGCGCGGCGCTCGCCTTCACATCACCGTGCGTGCACCCGCTACAACACCTCGAGCGGCTGCGCCCGCGTCGGTGGCGGGAAAGCGCGATCGAGCGCAGCCAGGTCCTGTTGCGTGAGTTCAAGATCGAGAGCGCGGCGATTGTCATGCACGTGATCGACAGTGCCGGCCTTCGGAATGGCGATGACGCCGTCCTGCCGCAGCACCCAGGCGAGCGCAACTTGTGCCGGCGTCGCATCATGACGTTCGGCAATGCGCTGCAAGGCCGGATGGCCAAGCAAGCGCCCTTGCTCGACCGGCGAGTATGCCATGATCGGAATGGCGCGCCTGCGGCACCAGGGCATCAGTTTAAATTCAATGCCGCGCCGGGTCAGATTGTAGAGGACCTGATCGGTGCCGACCGTCCGCCCGCCCGGTGTGTCCCACAGGTCGTTCATGTCGTCGACGTCGAAATTGCTAACTCCCCAGTGGCGGATCTTGCCGGCGGCGATCAGCACGGCGAAGGCTTCGAGCGTGGCTTTCAGCGGCACGCTGCCGCGCCAATGCAACAGATAGAGATCAAGGTAATTGGTCCGCAGCCGGCCGAGGCTGCGCTCGCAGGCCGCGACGGTGCCGCGCGCGGTGGCGTTCTGCGGCAGCACCTTGCTGACGAGGAAAACCTCGCTGCGGCGCCCATCGATCGCTTCGCCCACAAGTACCTCGGTCTCTCCGTCGGCGTACATTTCGGCGGTGTCGATCAGCGTCGATCCGAGATCGATCCCGGCGCGCAATGCCGCGATCTCGTCCTTTCGCCGGCGCGGGTCCTCGGCCATGTGCCAGGTGCCCTGGCCGAGGATCGGAACTGTTTCGCCGGAGGGAAGCTCGGCGGTGCGTAAAGCATATGCGAGCATGACAAGACCTACCGAAACCCCGATGTCCCGTTCGCGCGCTGCACCGAGCTAACCCGCGAGGGCTGCGTGCCGGACAAGAAGCGCTTCATCCGTCCGCCGCGGATCGGCCAGTGTGGCGGCGATCGACGCTACGTGTTGACCTTGGAAATGGGCCGCCTCCAGTTCCATCGCCGAAGGCATCCGGCTGCCGTCCCCGCCCGCGATCGTTGCAGCACCGTAGGGCGAGCCGCCCGCCACTTGATCGATCCTCATCTGCCCCGAAAATGAGCAGGGCAGGCCGACAACGACCATGCCGAGATGCATCAGCGTTGGAATGAAGGTGAGGATCATGGACTCCTGGCCGCCGTGCTGCGTCGCTGTCGATGTGAATGCGGATCCGGCTTTGCCGATCAGCGCTCCCCGCGCCCACAGACTGCCGGCCTGATCGAGGAAATTGCGCATCTGCCCCGTCATGCTGCCGAACCGCGTCGGCGCCCCGAAGATGATGGCATCGTATTCGGCAAGTTCCTGAACGCTTGCGACCGGGGCGGACTGGTCGAGCTTGAACCCGGACTTCCTCGCGGCCTCGAAAGGCACCAGTTCGGGGACACGCTTGACCACGGCCACGGCATCAGCCGATCGCGCGCCTTCGGCTTCCGCATAGGCCATCGTCTCGACGTGTCCGTAGGACGAATAGTAAAGCACCAGCACCTTGATCATTGTCGGTCTCCAGCTTCCATTCGTGCCTTACAGGAGCAGACTGAAGATGTTGAACCCGCGCTCCCAGTGCTTGGTCTGCGGGTTCTTCAGCTCAGGGTCGATCAGCTTGAAACAGCGTGCAACGGCAACGCTGATGCCGCCTGCGATATTGGAGAGTTCCGCTTCCGTCTCATCGCTATAGCCGAGGCCGAGTGGCGGCCGTTTTGCGATGTAATCGAGGATCGGCCGCAGCTCGATCGCCTCGTCGATCTCCTTGAAATCTTCAATGCAGCGCCGCAGCCCCGGCGTGAGCGGGAGATCCCGCAGTTCGATGACGTCGCGGCCGTTCAGGCGCGCCGTCTCCTCGGCACAGATCAGCAGGTCGTAGATCTTGTGATTGACGAAGTCTTCGTGGCGTTTGATGTCCGACTTGTCAATGTCGAGTCCCGCGGCCACCCGGAACAGGCGTTCGAAGCGCGAAATTCCGGTCGGCCGCGGTGGCGGCATCCTGTCGGCGGGAAGCTGGGCGATCATAGGTGATGGACCCGCAGCACGATCTTGCCGAGCACGTGGCCCTCGGCGAAGCGCTCATGGGCCTTCGCGGCGCGCTCAAGCGGAAACGCCTCGGCGATCGGCACCTTGAGCCTGGCTGCCTCAACGGCGCGATTGAGCTTCTCGAACTCGCCGACGCCGGAGACGGCATCATAGTGCGTGAAGGGCACGCCGCGCCGTTTCTTCGGCTCCGGCTCGATGCCGTTCGGATAGGCGACGCGGCCGTCGCGGCGCAGCGTGTTCAGCGCGCTCTCCAGCTCATCGCCTCCGGCGAAGGCCAGCACGGCATCGACGCCATCCGGTGCGAACTGTCTCGCGGCGTCTTCGATGTCGCCACGGCGTCCATCGATCGCGATGTCCGCACCCATCTCGCGCACGAGCTCGATCCCGTCGAGACCCGAGGCGGTCGCGAGCACATGCGCGCCGCGCAGTTTCGCGAACTGGATGGCGAGCGTTCCAACGCCGCCCGAAGCGCCGTGGATGATAACGTACTCACCTTTCTTGAGATGAAGGGCGTCATCCACACCTTGAAGCGCAGTCAGGCCGGTGGTGGCGATCGCGCCGGCGTGCTCAAGATCAAGCTTTTTGGGTATCGGAGCGACCCTGTCGGCGGCGACGGCGACATACTGGGCATAGAAGCCGCCCTTCGGATTGGCCCAGCTATAGGAGTAGACCTTCTCGCCGACCGTCAGCCGCCGCACGCGCGCGCCAACGGCCGCAACGATTCCGGCGCCGTCCGTGCCGAGGATGAGCGGAAAGTGCGGCTTGCGCCCTACAATTCGGCCGGCCCGGATCCAGGTGTCCCAGGGCCCGACCCCCGCGGTGTCGATGGCGATCAGAACCTCGTTGGCATCGATCGACGGGACCGGCAGTGCGCGAACCACAATGACGTCGGGTCCGCCGAAGCGATCGATCGCCGCAGCCTCCATGACATGGGGAATATGCTTCATGTGCTTGCCGGATTTGCCAAGGGGTCGGTCGAGCATGGGTCCCTCTCGCGCTTTATGGTCAGGGGTGGCCGAGCGGTTCGCTGCCAAGCCACGGATCGGGGCGAACGGAACCCAATGGCAGGTCTTCGGGAGTTTTCAGGATCTCGACTTCGTGCACGTGCACGGCGTTCGCCCGGTGGGCGATGAGAATTTCGCGCGCCTGATCTTCCTTCTCGTCGGAGCGAACGCGAGTCCACATGATCAAACCGCGTGCCGGCAACGAATATTCGAGACCTTTCATTCTCGGTTCACCCAAGAAATGCCGTGCCAAAATAAAGCCGAGGCCGGCCCCCAACAAACCAACGATAATGCCGGCCGTTCCGATTTGCGTGGGACTGCTACCCGACAGGAACAAAGCGAGCGCGGTGAAGACTGCGGACATCGAACCCAAAGTGCTCGCAGCCACAACCTTGATGTTGTCCGCATCATCGTCGGTAAAAAGTGGCTGCCGTGGGACGCCCGGCATGTCCGCCAATTCCTCGGCCACGATGTAGGTGGCGGCAGGCCCGAGCTTCCGGCGCACCTCGTCAGGTGGCGCAATCACGTCGATGTCGGAACGATCGAAGCCGGCGAGCAGCAAGGCATCGCCCGCGGCTTTGAGTGAGGACCAGGAGTGGAATACTCCGACCACCTCGCGGACACGGGCGCGATCCAGCACGATATCGGCGGGCTTGCCCATTTACCCGACCTGCCTCGCGTGCTCGGGAGCCGGCAGCATCATGGGGTCGCGGAGCATGACGATCTGGCGAACGCCATTGGCGTCGATGACTTCGATGCTGGACAAATTAAGCCCTTCCG
The DNA here is from genome assembly GCA_039649225.1 of Hyphomicrobiales bacterium. Lineage (GTDB taxonomy): Bacteria > Pseudomonadota > Alphaproteobacteria > Rhizobiales > Xanthobacteraceae > PALSA-894. The sequence goes on from JBBWZU010000651.1 coordinate 21,435, forward strand.
CCTCAACCCAAATTTCGCGCGGCCGGGGAATCAAATGATCGACCCCTTCCAGCGCGATTTCGATGAGGTCATCCTCCGGATCGTAAGTGATGCCGAGGAGGGGCAGCCACTCCGCCTCGATCTGATCGCCGAGATTGAGGGCGGCGACTTCGATTTCGGCGCGTTTTCCAGGAAGAATCTTGGAGACGGCGTCGAAATACGGTTTCCAGACCGACTTTTCGAGTTTCTTGGCCATTGTTGCATCTCCAGAATGGATCGCCCGCTCCGACCACGGTAGGTCGCTCAGGCCTGGTATTTGAATTCCGACAGCTTCTTGAGCTCGTCCTTCGAGGCACCAGGCAACGCGACTTTCTTGCCGTCTTCGGAGATCTGCAGGCTATCGTAGGGAACTGCCACGAGGTGCTTGCCCAATCCGAGGAATCCACCAACCTGCAGCACTGCGAACAGCACCTGCTTGTTGTCGATGACGAGGTCATCGAGCGATCCGATGCTTTCGTTCTTGTCGTTGGTAACGCCGGTGCCGATCAGCTTGGAGGCGCGATAGCCTTTTGCCACGGTGGCGACATCCACTTTGACAAGCTGAACGCCCTGCGACGCAGCCATCCTCGGATTCGCCACGATCGACATCAACCCGAGCATCGACGCGATCATCGCCAAAGCGAGCATCCACTTGCGATTTGCTTGCGCCTTTGCGGCGCGCGCGCGATTGCGGTCAGGCGCGTACCAGACATCAGGCATGCTGGGTGCTTGGACCCGAGTGGCCGGCTTGCTCTCGATGCATGACATGTTGGCCTCTTCGAATGATGGGTTCATATATGCCGCCACCCTGCGCCGCCATCTCGGCTGCGCTTGCGGCGAGACGATCTCCGCGTTGGATTTGAGTAGCGGGCGCTGGCAATTGCCGCCCTGACGACAATCAATTTTTGCGGAATTTGCCCGAAGGCGGCGCTGCGGCTCAGTGCGCCATCAGAACCGGCACTGTCATTTGCCCCAGAATGTCGCGCGTCATGCCGCCGAGCACGAACTCGCGCAGGCGCGAGTGCCCATACGCACCCATGACGATCAGGTCGGCGCCAAGATCCGCCGCGCGGGCGAGTACCTCGTCGGCCGGCGTCAGCTCGGTATTGGTGGCGAACTCGGTTTCGGCCTTCAGGCCGCGGCGGTTCAGGTATTCGGACAGATCCGCACCGGCCGCCTTGCCCTGTTCCGGCTCCGGTTTCACCCAGATGATGGTGGCGGGTCGCCGGCCCGTCATCAGCGGCAATGCATCATGCAAGGCGCGGCGAGACTCTCGGCTGTCGTTCCAGGCGACGAGCGGTCGATCGCCGGCCTTTGGGTACGATCCGATGTAGGGCACCATCAACACGGGGCGGCCGCAAGCCATGATGACGTTCTCGGGCGCCTCAAGGGCCTGCGGCCTCTCCGGATCTCGCTGGCCAAGAACGACGAGATCGGCGGCACGCGAACGGCGGATCACGCAAATCTCCGCCGAGTCGCGTTCCAGCAGCCATCGACCGCGCAAGCCGTGCTTGCGCAACACAGCCATGAATTGATCCTCAGCTTTAACCGCGGCCGCCTCCAGTGCGACCAATTCGCGCTCCAACTCTATGAGCGTCGGGCCATCCGCCCATGTCGCGACTTCTGGCGGGGGCAACGCAAAGACGGCGCTCAGATCGGCATCAAGTCGCTTCGCCACGACGGCAGCAAGAGCGACGCGCGCATCGCATTGCGGCGCGGTATCGACATGAACCAGAATGGACTTTATCGACATGATAATTCGCTTTCGCGCCACGCCTCATGCGTCGAACTTGAATTCGGGAAAGTTGCGCAATGCCTTGCGCGTCGCGCCGGGCAAGACGACCTTGCGGCCATCGCCCTCAAACAGGAGGGCGCGAATCGGAACCGCGACGAGGTGCCCGCCCAGGCCGAGAAACCCGCCGACCTCAAGCACCGCAAACAGCGCGTAGTCCTGACCGAGCACCAGATCGGCGATCGTGCCGATCCTTTCGCTCTGGTCGTTGATCACGCTGCGGCCGAGCAGCCAGCCCGAGCGGTATCCTTTCTTCACTTCGGCGACGTCGGCGGAGACCAGCTCCGGTTGGCGCGAGGGAAGACGAGATACGTCGGCCCCAAATAGCAGCGTTGCGAGTGTCGCGGCTGTGAGGCCTATGCGAATATTGCGTGTCATGGCCTCATTCACTAACGTCAGTTACTGTCAGGCGGATTGCGCCGCCTGACGGTCCGCGAACGCCGCCGGCGGTCTCGTGGTTGCGCCGCTCTCATCGCGCTTATCGTCCGGAACCAGAGCCGCCGCTATCGCATCATCGACCCGTTCGAGCCACACGAAGCGGACCTGTTTGCGTGCCGCTTCAGGGACGTCCTCCAGGTCTTTCCTGTTTCGCGCGGGTAGAAGAACCGTCGTGATGCCGGCGCTCGCCGCCGCCAACACCTTCTCCTTCACGCCGCCGATCGGGAGCACGAGACCGCGCAGGGAAATCTCACCGGTCATCGCCGTATCGCTGCGCGCCACGCGATTGGTCAGCAACGAGACGAGGGCGGTGAACATGGCAACGCCTGCGCTCGGCCCATCTTTCGGGACCGCGCCGGCCGGCACATGGATGTGGATGTCCGATTTCTCGAACAGGATGGGATCGATACCGAGCTCGATCGCGCGCGCTTTCACCAGTGACAGCGCCGCCTGGGCGCTTTCCTTCATCACCTCACCGAGCTGCCCGGTCAGAATGAGCTTGTTGCGGCCGGGAATGCGCGTGGCCTCGACGAACAGGATGTCGCCACCGACGGGAGTCCAGGCAAGGCCGGTCGCCACGCCTGGAACGCTGGTGCGCATGGCGATCTCGTTCTCGAACCGGCGCGGGCCGAGGATTGCCGGCAAGGCGGTGCTATCGATGTGCATGCGGTTGCAGGTTCCTTCTGCAATCCGCATCGCGACGTGACGGCAGATCGCGCCGATCTGCCGCTCGAGATTGCGCACGCCGGCTTCACGCGTGTAATCGCGGATCATCGTGCGGATGGCGTCTTCGGTGATCTCGCATTGCTCTGGCTTCAGGCCGGTCGCGGCAAGCTGGCGCTTGAGCAGATAGCGCTTCGCGATTTCGATCTTCTCATCTTCCGTGTAGCCGGGGATCTCTATCACTTCCATGCGGTCGCGGACCGGCCCCGGAACGGTGTCGAGCACATTGGCGGTCGCGATGAACATCACTTTCGAGAGGTCGAAGGTAACCGCCAGGTAGTTGTCGCGGAATGTCGCGTTCTGCTCCGGGTCGAGGACCTCAAGCAGCGCGGACGAAGGGTCGCCGTGAAAGCCGGCGCCGAGCTTGTCCACTTCGTCGAGCATCATCACGGGGTTGCGTGTGCCTGCCTTGCGGATCGACTGGACGATGTTGCCGGGCAAAGCTCCGATGTATGTGCGCCGATGACCGCGAATCTCGGCTTCGTCATGCACGCCGCCGAGGCTGAGACGCGCGAATTTGCGGCCCGTTGCGCGCGCGATGCTCTGGCCGAGCGAGGTCTTGCCGACGCCCGGCGGTCCGACGAAACACAGGATCGGGCTTTTGCCCTCCGGATTGAGCTTGCGTACCGCGAGATATTCGAGAATACGACGTTTCACTTTGGGAAGACCGTAATGGTCCTCATCGAGGATGTGGCGCGCCTCGGCGATGTCGATGCTGTCGGGATCGAGCTTTGACCACGGAAGCTCGATCAGCCAGTCGAGATAGTTGCGGATCATTCCGTATTCCGGAGAAGCCTCCGGCATACGCTCAAGTCTCTTAAGCTCCTTCAGCGCCTGATCCCGAGCCTCCTTCGGCATTCCGGCTGTTTCGATCTTCTCGCGCAGTTCCTTGATTTCGGCGCTCTTGTCGTCGCCTTCGCCCAACTGCTTCTGAATTTGCCGAAGCTGCTCGCGTAGAACGTGCTCGCGCTGCTGCGACGACAGCGATTGTTGCGTCTGCTCGCCGATCGCCTTCGAAAGCTTGAGGACCTCGACCCGCTGCACAAGCAGCGACAGCACCTTGTCGAGCCGCTCCTTGATGTCGAGCGTTTCAAGAATGTCCTGCTTCTCGGCCGGCCGGACATCGAGAAGACCGGCGACAAAGTCGGCCAGGGCCGATGGTGAATCCAAGCTATCGATCGCGCCCGCAAGTTCGGCCGGTACATTCTGCAGCAACCCGATCGCCTCGCGTGCGCGCTCACGCAGCAGGTTCGTACGCGCCTCGATGTCGGGCGTCACGACTTCCGCCGCGCTAATCTCCTCGATGCGCGCAACAAGGTGGGGATATCCCGAGATGAATTCGATCACGCGAAAGCGCCGCACGCCGCGGCAGATCACGTGATGCGTTCCGTCCGCCGCCGTGATGTAGCGGAGAATCTGCGCGCTCGTTCCGATCTTGTGCAATTGCTCCGGCGTCGGATCCTCGATCGCGGAGTCGGTCTGCAGCAATACGCCGATCAGCTTTTCCGCGTGAACCGCTTGTTGTGCGGCCGCGATGGATGCGGGGTGCCCGATGGTCAGCGGCAGCATCATCCCGGGAAACAGCACCGCCTGGCGCAGCGGCAGGATGATCAGCGCGTCCTGTGGCAGCGGTGGCGCCGCCTTGTTCTGGCCGGAACCGGTCTCCTGTCGTTCCGTTGCATCCGCCATAATCGATCTCAGTCTTTCCGGGTGAGGCTCAAGACAAGGCACCCACCGACAAGCTCCGACTGCTCAAGCGTGAACGGACCGGCCGGCAACCGGATCTGGCGCTCGAACCGGCCATACGGAATCTCCAGACGATGGATTGCCGCGCCGCGCGCAATCGTGGGCAAGGGCCGCGACCCGGCAATCGTCAGTCCACCCGCGCCGATGGAAACCTCGATCCGCTCCGGGACAACACTGGGCAGCGCCGCGATGATCCAAAGCTGCTCGCCCGTCTCGAACATATCGACCGGCGGTTCCCAACTTGCGGCTTGCGGCCGTGCGAAGCCCGGCCGGAAGAACTGACGATGCAGGCGATCCGCCCGCTCCAGCATGTCGCAGGCTTCGCTCCACATCCGGCCTCTGGGGTCTTCGGCAAACATCGATTGTCTCCGTACTGGCGACGCCGCGCGGCATGGATGCTGAGGCCAGGCTCAAATCGACACTCAGATCGACACATGGGCACGCAGTTGCTGTTCAATCGCAGCACCGAGATCCTCGAATGCGTAAGTGCCGTCGTGCCGCGCGCCGTTGATGAAAAAGCACGGCGTGCCGTTGACGCCGGAACGCACGCCACTGAGGAAATCCGCCCGCACCTTGGGTGCGAAGGTCCCGTTGATCAGCGCGTCGCGCAGCTCCAGTTCGGAGAGGCCGAGCAGGGAGGCGAGCGCGAGATAGAGCGGCAGGCCGAGGCGATCCTGGTTGTCGTAAAGGCCATCATGCATGTCCCAGAATTTGCCGTTCGCACCGGCGAATTCGGCGGTCTGCGCGGCGGATTCGGCATTCGGGTGCGCCTGGCTCAGAGGAAAGTGCCGGAAGACAAATCGCAGCCGCTGCCCGAAGTGCTTCTGGATCAGCTTGACGATTGGATGCGCCAGTCCGCAATACGGGCACTCATAGTCGCCGTATTCCAGCAGCGTGACCGGCGCGTTCGCCGGCCCCTTGGCGTGATCATGCGGCGTGACTGGAACTTTGAGCGTTGCCATGCGCATTCCCTTGTTTTGCCATTCTCTCGAGGGCATCGAGGATGCCGTCGGCGCCGGGATTGACCGCGATCGGTGAGCAATAGCTCCAGAAGATCACGCCCTTTTGGTCCAGAACGAACAATGCGCGTTCGCAGACGCCTTCGCCCTCGCGATAGGCGCGATACGACTTTGCGACCGCGCCCTTCGGTTCGAAGTCGGACAGCAACGGAAAATGCAGGCGGCGATCACGCGCGAAGGCCGCATGACACCACACGCCGTCGACCGAGAGGCCAAGCAGCTCAGCGCCGTACCTGCGGAACTCGGGAAGGATCTCGTTGTAAAGAGTCACCTGATCGCCACAGACGGGACTCCAGTCCGCCGGATAAAGCGCAAGGATCACCGGCTTGCCCCTCAGATCATCGAGGGTGAGCAGTTGATCGGGTGTGACGTGCAGCCTGAAATTGGGGGCGGCCGTTCCTGCGGTTAAAAGTTGAGCCATTCTCTGGTCTCCCCGGTGCCGTGTTGAAAATCGGCGATCTCATGCAAGCGCACGATAGAGCCGGACCGAAATTGCCGCCTTGATGACTGTCAAAGTCACAAGCTTGTTTGGAGGTGCGCTGGGGCCCAACATCTTGGGCATTTCATGCGCCGTCACGGAAGTCGATTCAGCAAACGGACAAATCAGCCGAAGGTTTCTTACGCAAATTTACGCTACGTGTATTTGCGAAATTCCTTCGAGGTGCGTGCGGCGCGATCCTGCATCCGACGGCGATCCCCCGCCGTGTCCATCTGGCGATCTGTTTCCGCAGAGAGGTGCTGTCATGAACATAAGGAATGCTTTGACGACCACAGAAAACCCGGCTGGCCAAGCGAATGCCAAAACACCCTCACCCCAATCTCATTTGAAAAACCTCGATTCCCTCGCCACGGTCGTCCCGTGTCGCCGCGGGCAGGAAATCTGCGGCCAAGGCCGCCCCGCCGAGACATGGTATTGCGTCCTGTCGGGCGCGGCGCGGCGTTACGTCATCAGGCTCGATGGCCGGCGCCAGATCGTCGATCTGTTGCTGCCCGGGGACTGTTTCGGCTTTTCCGCCGGCGGCGACTATGATTTCGCGGTCGAAGCGGTGACGGACGGAACAGTCGTCGCAGGTTACCCGCGGCGGCGCGCCGAGATGCTGGCGGATTCCGATCCGCGCGTCTCACGGGAGATCCGCCAGGCTGCCTTTGAAGCGCTCTCGCGGCTGCAATCCCAGCTTCTTATTGTCGGCCGGATCACCGCGCTGGAGAAGGTTGGCTCGTTTATTCTCGAAATGGCAGCGCGCCTGTCGCGCGCGAGCAGCAGAAGGGTCGCGTTGCCGGTCTCGCGCTACGACATCGCGGATTATCTTGCAGTCTCCGTCGAGACCGTCAGCCGCTCACTCACCGATCTCAAGCATCGCGGCGTCATCCGCATGTCGGGGACGCGCACACTCGAGATCATGGATCGCGATGCGCTCGAGGATGGAGAGTCGCTCGCTCATTTGGCGCCGGCCCAAAACGCGGGGCGTTATCATGACACAGCCCAGCTACGCTAAGGACGCGTTCGATCTCATCGACAGGCTCGATCGGCTCTCCGACACCAATGCGGTGATGGATGCTATGCACCGAGCCGTCGCCGGTTACGGCTTTGAGACGTTGCTGCTCACTGGTCGGCCAAACCCGGAGCAGCGTTTCGACAATCTTGCGCTGGTCGGGCGCTGGCCGGCCGAGTGGTTCAAGATTTACAATGAAAGACGATATATTCATGTCGATCCTGTCGTCCGCCATTTGCGGCGCTCGGTAAAGCCATTCGCGTGGACCGACGCGCGCTATGACCCGGAGGCTGAACCGCGTGCCGCCGAATTGATGCAGTTGCGGGCCGACTTCGGGTTCGGGCGTGCGCTCGTCGTCCCGATTCCGGGCCCGGCCGGCAGCACCGCCGGCATATCCATGATCGGGCGCGGCCCAGACCTCACCGTGCAGAGCCGCCCGACAATTCACCTGATGGCCCTGTACGCTTTCGACCGTGCAGCCAGCTTGCGTGTGACGCCTCACCCCAAGCCATTCCTGACGGCGCGCGAGCGTGAGGTGCTCAGCTGGGTTGCGGCGGGAAAATCCGCCTGGGATATCGGCGAGGAGCTCAATATCGCAAAGCGAACAGTTGACGCGTATGCGCAAACGGCAACGCGCAAGCTCGGTGCCGCCACCCGGACCCAAGCCGTCGCGCTCGCGATCCGCGGCCGCTTCATTTCGGTCTGATTTCAACTCCGCCGCCGAGCGCCACGGCTTCGCTTGCAGTGCAGATCGGGCAACTCGTCTCGATTGCGGAAAACAAGAGCGGGATCTCTCTCGCAGGGTCTACTGCGGTTTCAGCTTTGCGAACTCTCGGGGGCAAACCGTGCCATGACGGCGAGGCGCACCGCTTCGCCCAATTGTCTGACTCCGAGGCGGTCCATCATGCGTGCCCGATGGACCTCGATGGTCCGCACGCTCAAGCCGAGGTCAAAGGCAATGATCTTGTTAGACCGACCGGCCACCAGGGCATCGAGAACTTCGCGCTCGCGCGGGCTGAGCGCGGCGATCCGCTGCGCCGCCTCCTCGGCCTCCGGAAGGCGGTCGGACAGCAGTGTCCGCGTGAACGCATCTTCGATGGCGGCGAAGAGAGTCGTATCGTCGAAAGGTTTCTCGATGAAATCGACGGCTCCAGCCTTCATTGCCTGCACGGCGCTCTGAACGTCGCCCTGGCCAGTTATGATGATCACCGGGAGGGCGATGCCCAGATCATTCATGCGACGTTGTAACTCAAGCCCGTCCATATCGGGAATTCTGATATCCAGCAGTACGCAACCGGGCGCCAGGTCCGGCGCGACATTCAGGAACGCCGCCGGTGTTTCGAACGAGACGGCGCGAAAGCCGGCCGCATCAAGCAGTTGTTCGAGAGAGCGGCGAACGGCCGCGTCGTCATCCAGAACGTAGACCGTGCGCTCAATCGGCACGGTTCACCTCATCGCTCCAAGCGGTCAGGGTGAAACGGAAAATCGCGCCGCCATCCGGATTGCCTTCCACGTGGATTTTTCCGCCATGCGCTTCGATGATCGAGCGGGATATGGAAAGTCCAAGCCCCATTCCCTTGCGCTTGCCGGTTACGAATGGCTCGAACAGGTGCTCAGCGATATGCTTTTCGAGCCCCGCTCCGCTATCCGCGATGGAGATTTCAACAATCTCCGCGTCGAGCAACGCCGTGGTCACTATGATCTCGCGGCGCGGCGTGCCCACCATCGCCTCCAGGGCGTTGTGAATCACGTTGACGATCACCTGCTGAACCTGGATTCGATTGGCGAACGCACTGACGGCTCCCGGTTCGAATTGGAATTGCAGGTCGACGCCAAGTGAATTCGAGCCCGTCAGCGCAAGCGCACACGCTTCCTCGATCAGCGGTTTTAGTTTCTCAATGCGCTTCTCGGTTTTGCCGCGGGTGATGAATTCACGCAGCCGTCGGATCACCTGTCCGCCGCGAAGCGCCTGGCCTGCAGCCTCGTTCAGTATCTCCGGTACTTTGGCCATCTTGTCATTTGCGCCGCTCGCCAGAAGGCGGCGTGCCGCGTGCACCGAATTGGCGATCGCGGCCAGAGGCTGATTCAGCTCGTGGGCGAGCGCACCTGCCAAATGTCCGGCGGCGGTGAGACGCGTTGCGTGCCACAATTCCAGCTGTGCCTCCTGCAGCCGGGCATCGGTACGCGCGCTCTCTGCCATTTCGGTAACCAGTCTGCCATTGGCGCGTGCGAGCTCGATTGTTCGTTCGGATACCCGTTGCTCAAGCGACTGGTTGAGGCGACGCAACTCGGCCTCTGCGGCCTTTTGACTTGTCAAATCGCGGGCGACGGTCGCCATGTTCATCGGCTTCCCCGTACGTGGTTGGTCGATGCGAAACCAATCGACGAGAAATGGTATCGCCGCGCCGGTGTTGAAATGACGAAAGCCGACTTCGCCGACCCAGCGTCCGGATTGCAGTACGACGGGCAGAATCTCCTCGCGCGCCCGAAGACGGTCATCGGGGGCGATAAAATCGAAAATATTCAACCGGGCAGCCGCCTCGATGGAATCAAGGCCGAGGAGCGTCAGTCCCGTCGGATTGAGGTATTGGAGATGCCCTTCGATGCCAGCGACCCCGACGAAATCGGAGGAACGTTCGATCAGCGTGGTGAAGCGCCGCGCTTCCACCTCGACGCGCCAGCGCCGCAGCGCGATAGTCGCGTCGTTTGCGCCGATTCCGAGCAGCAGACGTTGTGCCTCGGATGGAAAATCATGCTGGCTCGCCCCACCAACGACTATCGCATCGCCGCCGAGCCCGATTGGGGCGACCGCAATGCGCATCGTTCCAGCACCGACCGGATTGGGAATCGACAAAGTTTGCTCGGTTGCGGGCCGCGGGAGTGCTTCGTGCAGAGCTGCCCGAATGGTCTCAGGCGCGTTCTTCTTCAATCCGTTTCCCACATGGGTGATTTCAATGTTCGGTTCGGCATGCGAACCAGGAAGTGCGACATAGATAAAATCTACCCCGAGCATGGTAATCAGCGCCGCTGCCACGCTTTCGGCGATCTGCGGTGGATCGAAATCTTTCCACATGGCCGGTAGCGCCGAAAGCGTCATCAGATCGCGGATATAACGCCGAAGCTCCTGTGGGTCGGAAAAAAACTGTTCTACCGATGGCATAGCGGCTGGCCCGATCGGCGCCGGTTTGTCGCTGATCAGTGCGTCCGCGCACCTCGACCACTTAGCTCACGCAGAAATTCGTCGGGCGCATTTTCCCAGGGCCGCACTTCGAGCCGGCCACCTTGTTCGATACTTCCGCTGCCCAGGCCGGTATCTTCCAACCGCCGAAGCTGTTCGGCCCGCTGATGCTTATCGAGAATGTAGACGGCCCGGTCGGCCGAATCGATGCCTTGCTTCATGAAGGGCAGCATCAGGCTGTCCTCGTCATCGCGGCTATCGAAGAACGCCCAGACATGGCAATGGCAATTCACCATCGCTCGCGCCCGATTTGCAATTCTGCTTTGCTCGACATGTTCTGCCATTGGTTACCCCATGCGGTTAAACGTGGAGCGGTGGCGCTGTTCGTTTTAATTTGTCGGGCCGCGGTGCCTTTCAGGCTTGAAACAGCTCAAACCGCTGTAGCGCTGGTGGGAATTCAGAGCAGGCGTAATTGAACACCTCTCTCCTCCGGTTGACAACGACAAAGCAGAAACGCTGATTTGGCGGAGCAGGCGAGAGCGTAAAAAATTACTCAAAATATACGATATTGCCGGTAGTTCTGACATTTAATTCAATTATTGCTTGTAAATCCACGAATTCATTTCGGAGCGCCGACGCGCGTCACGACCGTCCAGCTGGGCGGATCGCTCGCCGGAAAGCTTTCCAACAGACTTTCGTCGACCTTGTCATCGGCGGATACGGTAGCATCTTGCTCAGCAGGCCGACGCCGCGCCCGGGCAGGGCGCGCGGTGCACGCTTTGGTTGTACAATTGGCCGCGTGTGCTTTCGTCACGTTGCTGTCACATTGCTGTCTGCGTAGCGCCGACCGAGGGATGCCGATTGCGCTGCGAGCGCAGCCGGAACGCGGCGACCAGCAGGAAGGCGCCGAATACGAGGGCCCAGGCTCCGATCCACCACGTCAGAACCACAGCACCGATCAACGGCGCCGCGATCAGAAGAACGCCGAAAATGAGCGAAGCGGCGCCGCCGAGAGCGAACCACCAGCGCCCCTGGTCGATGCGGAAGGCGGCCGCGAGCTGCAGGCAGCCGGAGACGATGGTCCAGGCCGCGAGCAAAAGGACAAATGCAAGGACGGTCAGCCCGGGCCAGAGGAATGCGAGCGCACCCGCCGCGATATTCGCCAGGCCTTGAAACACCAGCAAGCCCCATCTTTTTCTCTGACGCCCGGCCTGATACGCGGCATAGAGAGCAAACACGCCATCCACCAGCATGTAGGCGGAGAATAATATGACGAGCGCGAGGATCGTGGCGACCGGCACGACGAGCGCAATGATTCCGAACGCGATGCCGAGCACGCCGCGCAGCGCGATCAACCACCAGTATTGACCCAGAATGGTCTTCATGTCGTTCGAGCCTGCAGCGCCGGAAGTGGACGAATTACTGTTCATCGCGGCTGTGCTCATGGGACACTCCTTTGGGACGCTCCTTCGCCTGTGGCATGCGCTATGCTGGCCCGAGGCGCTTCTGGCCGCGTTGACAGACGTCAATATCCCGAATGAATTGGGCGCCGGATTTGTCCCGGCGTACGAACAGTAGATGACAGATAGCTATCGTATCGGCCTTGCAGACAGATGAGGTCCCTCGGGCGCGTCATTGCGTTTGGCGGGTTTTTCCTCCAGCCACTGGCGATGATGCTCCCTCGCCCAGTTGAGATCGACCTCGCCGGTCCACATCGCTTCGAACGCGTCTTCCATGCCGATCGTGCCGATGTAGATGTGCCCGAGGATCAGCGCGATGAACAGCATGGCGATAACGCCGTGCATCACTTGAGCGATCTGCATCCCGGCGATGTTCGTCAGATAGAACGGGAACAGCAGCAGCAGGCCCGAGGCCGCGATAGCGGCGCCGGCCGCGAGCGCAAGCCAGAACACGAGTTTCTCGCCCGCGTTGAAGCGGCGCGCCGGCGGATGCCTGCGCTTGATGAAGCCGCCGCCTTGCCGCAGCCATTCCCAATCGATCGGCTCGAACACATTGTCCTTGAGCCAGAGCGCCGCCATCAGGGCGATGCCGAACATGAATGGAAAAGCCATGAAGTCGTGCAGGTATTTTGCGGCTTCCGAGAAGCGGCTGAACCCGTCCGGGCCCATCAGTGGCAGCAGCAGTTTCTTGCCGAATGTTACATTCAGGCCGGTGAGACCAAGGATGACAAAGGAGATCGCAGTGGTCCAGTGCACGAAGCGTTCGAACGGGCTGAAACGCGGCACCTTGCGGCCGGAGCGGCCGGACTCAAGGCGGATCGGGCCGAGGATCAGATAGGCCGCCGCGAGGGCCACGACCGTCATCAGAATAATGATCGCTCCGAACCAGCGCAGAACGACTTCGTGAAAATAGCGCCACGTGCGTCCTTCCGGCTGGATCAGGACACGCTCCCTCCTGTCCGGAATCGTGATCTGCCCCTCGATGCGCGGCACCTCGCGCAAGAGCTGATCCTCCTTGACCGAACTCGCGGTCGGATTGACCAGCACATCCTGTTGCGCGTTGACCGGTGTGGCCAGCGTGACAAGCCCGGCGATCGCGAAGGCCGCTATGATGAAGCGCATCGCTAAAAACATTCCGCTCATGATTTATTCTCCGACGATGCGAATGTCCGGATCAATCATGTCACCAGGCGTTCGCGATACGCGGTTTGCCAGCCCCACGCGCCGGCGCCGTAGCCGCGCTTGGTCACGCGCTCGCGGTAGATCTGCGCGATGATCTCGCCGTCGCCCGCGAGCAGCGACTTGGTCGAGCACATTTCGGCGCACAGCGGCAGCTTGCCTTGCGCCAAGCGGTTGGCGCCGTATTTGTCGAACTCCGCGATGCTGCCATCGGGCTCCGGTCCGCCCGCGCAGAACGTGCACTTGTCCATCTTGCCGCGCGAACCGAAATTGCCGACCTTGGGATATTGCGGCGCGCCGAACGGGCAGGCGTAGAAACAATAGCCGCAGCCGATGCACAGCTCCTTGGAATGCAAAACCACGGCATCGGCCGTGGTGTAGAAGCAGTCCACCGGGCACACCGCCTGACACGGCGCGTCGGTGCAATGCATGCAAGCCATCGAGACCGAGCGCTCGCCCGGCCTGCCGTCATTGACGGTGACGACGCGCCGGCGGTTGATGCCCCACGGCACCTCGTTCTCGTTCTTGCAGGCGGTGACGCAGGCGTTGCATTCGATGCAGCGATCGGCGTCGCAGAGAAATTTCATGCGGGCCATGGTCGTTGTTCTCTAAGCCGCGATGATCTGGCAAAGCGTCGCTTTTGGTTCCTGCATGCCGGTTGCCGGGTCATAGCCGTAGGTGGTGATCGTGTTGTTGCTCTCGCCGAGCACGATCGGGTCCGCGCCCTTGGGATATTTCCAGCGCTGATCGACGGCCTGGAACCAGCCGGCGAAATGATAGGGCATCCAGACGACACCCTTGCCCATGCGCTCGGTCACCTGCGCTTTCATGCGGGTGTATCGGCCGGGCTCCATTTCGGCGCCCCACACGTGAACCCAGCCGCCGTCCTTGATGCCGCGTTCGCCGGCGTCGGCGGGATTGATCTCGACGAACATGTCCTGCTGCAGTTCGGCAAGCCATCTGTTCGCGCGCGTCTCCTCGCCGCCGCCTTCGTACTCGACGAGACGACCGGAGGTAAGAATAAGCGGAAACTGTTTCGCGATACCCTTTTCGACGCCTGTTTTCTGCACGTCGAAACCGACATTCGGCACCCGGAACTGGATGGCGTTCGGCAAAGTCGGATATTTGGCGACGAGGTCTGGGCGCGGTGTGTAGATCGGTTCGCGATGCACCGGGATCGGGTCCGGCAGATTCCACGCGTTCGCGCGTGCCTTGCCGTTGCCGTAGTGAATGACGCCATGGTGGAGGCACACGCGCTGGATACCGCCCGACAGGTCGGTCGCCCATGACACGCTGTCGGGCTGGTTGCCGCCGACGCGCTGGATGACCTCGCGCTCGGCGTCGGAGAGATCCTTATCCCAGCCAAGTTTCTTGAGCACACCGAGCGTGAACTCGGGATATCCGTCCTTGATTTCCGAGCCGAGTGAATACGAACCTTCGGCGAGCAGGGTCTCGCCGTTGCGCTCCACGCCGAAGCGGGCGCGGAACGTGCCGCCGCCATCCTTGACGTGCAGGTTGGTGTTGTAGAGCGTGTGCGTGCCGGGATGGCGAAGCTCGGGCGTTCCCCAGCACGGCCATGGCAGGCCGTAATAGTCGCCTTTGCACGGCCCGTCTGTTGCCCGCAAGCTGATGATATCGAAATCTTTCTGATTGTCGCGGTGAAGCTTGAGCCGCTCGGGCGACTGGCCAGTGTATCCGGTCGACCATCCGCCGCGATTGATCTCGCGTAAAATGTCCTCGGCCAGCGGGACGTTGTCCTCGACCTTGATGTTCTTGAACATCCGGTCGGCAAAGCCGAGCTTCATCGCCAGCCGGTACATGATTTCAAAATCGTCCTTGGCTTCGAAAATCGGAGGGACGACCCGCTCGTACCATTGCAGCGAGCGGTTCGAAGCGGTGCGGCAGCCTTTGGCCTCGAACTGCGTGCCGCACGGCAGCAGGTACGTGCCGTTCTTGCGCTCGGAGACAACCGCCCAGGCGGTCGGAACTGTGTCGACCACGACCAGCAGGTCGATGGTCTCGAGCGCCTTGGCGGCCTGCGGCATGCGCGTGATGGTGTTGACGCCATGGCCGAACACCATCATGGCGCGCAGGTTGTCTTTCTGCGCAACGTGCTCCTTCGGCAGCGTCGCGGCATCGAACCAGCGGGTTGACGGGATGCCCGGCGTCTCCATCATCGTCTTGGTTTCGAAGCGCGACGTTATCCAGTCGTAGTCGACCTCCCAGACACGGCACCAATGTTTCCAGGCGCTGTCGGTCAGGCCGTAATAGAGCGGCAGCGTCACCACATCGAGGCCGAGATCGGTCGCGCCCTGCACGTTGCAGTGTCCGCGGAAAATATTGGCGCCGTTGCCGAAGTTTCCAACATTGCCGGTGGCGAGCAGCAGGATGCAGCTTGCGCGCACGTTCGCGGTACCGACCGTGTACTGGGTCTGGCCCATCGCCCAGATCAGCGTTGCCGGCTTGTCATGCGCGAACATCTCGGCGACGCGCCGCACCTGCAGCTCGGAGAGGCCGGTGACGCGCTGCACTTCGTCCGGCGTCCATTTCTCGACCTCCTTGCGCACATCGTCCATGCCGTAAACGCGCTGCTGGATGAACTCCTTGTCTTCCCAGCCGTTCTTGAAGATGTGCCAGAGCATTCCGTAGATCGTCGGAATGTGCGTCCCAGGGCGCACGCGCATGTAGGCGGTCGCATGCGCGGCGGTGCGCGTCATGCGCGGATCGATGACAATGAAATTGGCCCGATTGAGCTCCTTGCCCTCCAGCAGATGCTGCATCGCCACCGGATGCGCCTCGGCCGGATTGCCGCCCATGATCACCTGGGTCTTCGCGTTGCGGATGTCGTTGTAGCTGTTGGTCATCGCGCCGTAGCCCCAGGTATTGGCGACGCCGGTGACGGTGGTCGAATGGCAGATACGCGCCTGATGATCGGAATTGTTCGTGCCCCAGAAGGCGGCGAGCTTGCGGTTCAGATAGGCGCCTTCGTTGGAGAACTTCGCCGAGCCGAGCCAGTAGACCGAATCCGGTCCGGACTTTTCCCGAATCTCCATAAGTTTGTTGCCGATCTCGTCGATCGCCATGTCCCAGGTGACGCGCTTCCACAACCCGTCGACCAGTTTCATCGGATAGCGCAGGCGGCGGTCGCCATGCACAAGCTCGCGCACCGATGCGCCCTTGGCGCAATGCGAGCCGCGATTGATCGGCGAGTCGAAGGCCGGTTCCTGGCCGATCCAGACGCCATTCGACACTTCAGCGATGACCGTGCAACCGACCGAGCAATGCGTGCAGATCGCCTTGACACTGGTGACCGTGGCGCCCGGAGATGGCGGCGGGCCGGCCTTCGCCTTGCGCACCATAGCGATCGGAAGAGAGCCTAACGCCGCAAGGCCACCTGCGGTCAAGCCGGAGCGGCGCAGGAACGCTCGCCGATCAAGGCCGCTATTCGCGATGTCGTTTGCGTTGCCCGCTGTCGTGCTGGCCGGCGGCGCGCGGACCACGCTCTGGTCCCGGCGTTTGATCAACACGGCGGCTCTCGCAGGCGGCAGACCGCGTAATAGCTGTTGACGTGCTCGCTGTCCCGGTAGCCGGCCGTAGAGCACCCGTTCTCGGGTTCGGCGCCGACGCCGCACGTTGCCGGCGCGCCGCCGCCCGCGGCGCTGGTCATCCCACCCGCCAGAACCGTGAGGGCCGCGCGGCGCGTAACAACGGTTCTGTATTGCCTCAAGGCATCCACGACGCGGCCCTCGATCGGCGGACGCACTCCGCAGGTTTTCCTACGACCGCTGCGCATTTGCCGCGTTGATGGGCGTCAACATTGGAGGGCGCGCGCGCCTTGACATCCGTCAAGGCGGTGGCGGTTGGGCGGACCTATCTGGCAAGACGGCGATGCACCCTCCGTCGGGGCAATGCGCCTTCGAATGGCTCGAGGAGAGGTCCGTGCAGATCAGTGTATCGAGGAACAGCGCCGCGCGTGCGTCGGACGCTTTCGCGGTCGTGGCCGACATCGCGAGCTGGCCCGGGATAATCACCTCGATCGAGGACGTCGCGCTACTCGATCCTGGTCCTCTTCGCGCCGGCACGCGATTGCGCATTCGACGCATCGTGTTTGGTCACGCGACCGCTGAGGAGCTGGAGATCGTCGAGATCGAACGGCCGCGTCGTCTGCGGCTTGCCGGCCAAAGCCGTGACCTTCACTACGAGCGGGATCACATCATCGACGCGATGCAGGGTGGTTCGCGGTTAACGCTGATCTTCCGCCCCAGGCCGAGCGATCAAGTCAGCCGCGCGGCGCTGCCGTTCATGACGCCCTTCATGGAGGTAAACCTGCGCGATGAGCTGGAGCAGGACCTGGTCGATCTGGCGGCGGCCATCGCGGCAAAATCTTCCGAGACATTCAGCAACGTCAGACGCGTTTGATCATTGGCAGGATATAGGATTGAAAATCCTACTAGAAGAGATATCATAATATGCAATCAATGGTTCGGTTTGGCAGAACGAACCCATTCGTACCGAAGCAAGTCCCGGTGGGATTGATGTTGATTCAATCTTGCTGGGACACGCTTTCCTCCTCGGGCTCCCATTGCGTTGCGGCGCTCGTTGCATGTTTCGCGCGCAGGGTCGCCGTACACCTCATTGACGCGACAAGGGCTGGGCCGGCTCCGCGCCCGCGCGTGGGGGGGCGAACGGCTGCATCGCGAGCGCAAGCAGCACAGCCTTGGCGGCGGGCTCGGCTGACGCAGGATTCTGCCCGGTGATCAGGTTGCCATCCGTCTCCGAATGCGGAAACCAGTTGGGCGCCCGGGTGAAGCGGCCGTCGTTCTCGCGCAGCATGTCCTCGACCAGGAACGGGACAACATCGGCCAGGCCGGCCGCAGCTTCCTCGGTGTTGGTGAAGCTGGTCACGATCTTGTCCTTGACGAGCGGCAGGTCGCCTCCGCCACGTGCATGCCGAAAGGCCGCTGGGCCGTGACATACGGCGGCGACCGGTCGCCCGAGGCGATACATCCTCTCAATCAGCTCGACCGACACAGGATCCTCGGCGAGGTCCCACAGCGGCCCATGTCCGCCCGGATAGAATACGGCGTCGAACTCTTCATTGGCGATATCGCGCAGCTTCACCGAGGCGGCAAGCCAGGCCTGCGTCTTCTTGTCGGCATAGAGCCGATGCGTCGCGGCCGTCTGAGCCTCCGGCCGTTCGCTCCGAGGATCGATCGGCGGGTGCCCGCCGCGCGGCGATGCGAGCGTGATATCGAGCCCCGCATCGCCGAAGGCATAGTAGGGAGCGGCGAACTCCTCCAGCCACACGCCGGTCTTGTGTCCGGTGTTGCCGAGCTTGTTGTGCGATGTCATCACCATCAAGATCTTCATGGAGGCTTCACCTCGTGTTTCGCGTATTCCGCGCTAGTGCGCCACGATCAGCGGTATCGGCGCCTGATGCATCAGTTGATAGGTGACGCCGCCCAGCAGCCATTCGCGCAGGCGTGAATGGCCATAGCCGCCTATCACGATGAGATCGGCGCTACGCTCCTGCGCCTCCGCGATCAGCGTCGCCCCGATGCCGCTGCCACGCGGCCTGACATCGTGCAACTTGGCTCCGACGCCATGGTGCAGGAGGTGGTCCATGAGATCGTTGCCGTTGATCGGAGAGTACAGGCTGTCCTGCACGACAATGACATCCACCATCTCGGCCTTGCGCAGATAGGGCATCGCTTCCGCCACGGCGCGCGTCGCCTCGCGCGTACCGTTCCAGGCAAGCGCGATGCGATCGAATGCCGCGGGCGCGGGCCTGTCGATCGGCGCGAGGAACAGGTGCCGGCCCGACCCGAACAGTACGCTCTCGATCACTTGGTCCGCCTCGTCCGAAGCGCCGTTCGGACGCAGTCCGACGAACACATCGGCGCCACGCGCCTCGCGCGCCGCAACATCGCCGCCCGATCCGGTGGCGACATCGATGCGTCGCAGCTCCACGGGTGACTGCAAGGTCGCCAGGCGGTGTCTGAGCGCTGCGTCGATCCGGTTGCCGTTCTCGACCGCTGCCTGCATCACCTGCGCGGCATGCGCCGCGCCTATTCCGTCCCATTCCGCGGGAACGAGCGGGGGCAGCATGTTGAGAAAGAGCGCCGTGATGTGGCTCTCGAAATATTCCGCGATGTCCGCGACGGCGGCCAGACGCACCTCGTCGACGGGCGTTCCGTCGAGCGACACCATTACGTCCTTGATCATGGATACCTCCAAGATGCAGCCGGAGCATGCCCCACGGCACAGATTTGTCGTTGACGACGATCAAATTTGCAGCGGCGCAACTCAGATAACAACTTGATGCCCGTCAAAGCGGCCTCGTCGTACAACGGCGTAGTTCGTCAACGTTGTCCCACGCCGACGCTTGAGGAGCAGATGCTTCACATCGACATCCCGACATTGACCGAGTTTAAGGCGCTGGCCGCGATGAGAGGCGATGCCTGCGTGTCACTCTATCTGCCGGCGTCGCCGTTCCCTCATCAGGCGCGCGCCAATCGCGTTGCGTTCAAGGACATCGCCAAAACAGCCCTTGCCCAATTGCACGAGGCCGGCTTCGACAAGCGCCGGCTCGCGGCCTTGGAGCAGCGGTTCGATCATTTGGCCGGCGCTGACGAAGACAATGTCCAGGACCAGGATCATATCCGCAAGCTGCAGAACAGGAAGCCAAGCGAGGTGGACGCGTTCTGGATCAACCAGACAAATGGTCTGGGAGTGCTGGCAACGCCCGAGACACTGCGCACGTTCCGCCTGCCGTTCGCTCCAAAACCGCTCGCCGAGGTCGCAAACCGCTTTCATCTGACGCCGCTCATTCGCGTCATGACCTCGCCGCACGACGTGTTCGTGCTGGCTTTATCGGAGGAAAGTGTACGGCTGGCGCATGTGTTCGCGAACCTGGCCGCGATCGAAATCAAGGTTCCGAATTTGCCGCATACGGCCGCGGAGGCGACGCGGCGCCCGTCGATCCATGTGCGCGCGCCGCGCGGCCACCTGCAAAATCTCGAAGGCGAGAAAGTGCTGCTGCAGAAATACGCGCGCCAGGTGAATCAGGCCGTCTGCGCCGCGCTTGCCGGGCAGGCGACGCCATTGGTGCTGGCGGCCGCCCAGCCGATCGCCTCGATCTTCCGTTCCGTGAGCTGCTATCCGCGTCTGCTCGACGAGGGGATACAGGACGCCGGCCACATGAGCATTGCGCAGCTCGCCGATGCGGCGCTTCCGATCCTTAATCGGCTTCATGGCCGTGAGTTGAAGGCGATCATCGCGCGCTACGATGAACTCAAGCCCCGCCGCGCCACCACGGATATCTCCTATGCGTCGCACGCCGTAACTGCAGGGGCTCTCGAAGAGCTGTTGGTCGATCTCGATGCGGTGGTCCCCGGCTTGGTGAGCGACTACGATGGCAGCGTCACCTATGCGACGTCCGACGACGCGGAAACCTATAGCGTCGTGGATGAGATCGCGCGCCGCGCAGTTTGCTCCGGCGCGCACGTGCTCGGCGCCCGGCGTGATGAACTGCCCGACCGAGCCTCGCTGATTGCAATCCTTCGCTATCAGTTCGGGACAATCGCGGGCTAGCCGGCGACCACGCTGCACATATCAAGCCGAGCCGGATTCCTGAGTGCTCTTGACGCCCATCAATGACGCCCATCGGCGCGATATGGTTGATTTTGCGCGACGGCCGAGTACGCGCGAGCCGATGCCACGTGGACCTTCGCGCCGCTTTCAAAACCAGGAGATCGCCATGCGACAACAACTTCGCGCCGGCGCGACCGCGTTTGCGCTTCTCGCCAGCATCAGCCTCGCCTCCGCGCAGCGTGGGCAGGCCGCCGATCAGCCCCTGACCCAGCAGCAGCAGCAATCCGTCAACCAAGGGCTGGCGAACCAGCCGACCGACTCAGCGCCGGCAGGATATCAAGGCCAGGTCGGCAGCAAGATGCCGGACTCGATGTCGGCGCATCCGATGCCGAACAGCGTTGCGTCGGATGTGCCGGAAACCAAGAACCTCCTGTTCGTCAAGCTGCCTGACCGCGTGTTGCTGATCGATCCGGACAGCAAGGCGATCGCCGAGATCCTGCTTGCCGGCGACACGACCGGCAGCACGTCCGACCAGCAGAACCAGCAAAATCAGCAGAAGTAGGCGCCCGTTGGCGCTGCTACGGCGCGCCGATCCACGGCGCGCCGCTAGACCGACGAGTAAAGATCATGACCGTCAAGCTCAAGCGCAGCGGCTTCGAGCAGGCCCAGAAACTGATCCGCGAGCGGTGCTGCGTGCTCGATGTACGCGACGACTGGAGCGATCATCGGCCCGCGCGCACGGCCAAAAACCGCTTCATCGAGGAATACGGCTGGGCCGCGTTCGGCAAATGGCACCTCGGCGAGGATGACGAGATCGCCGAGCACAACAAGAGCCGCTACAAGCTTCCGTACGGCGACTTCAAGAATGTACACCGTTGCGCGGTGCTCTCCGCCGAGTCGCGTGCCGGCCGGTACAAATATGCCGAAATCGAGCTCGCAGCCGCGCATCTGCACGGCATGCTGGATGAACTGATGCCGGAGTCCGACAAGGAGCGACGGCATGTTTCGACACCTTGAGGCGGCGCTTCTCTCTCTCATCACGCTGGCGGCGGTAGATCGCGTGCCCGAATTCAATATCGAACCGATTTGCCGCGAGGTTGCCGGCCGCGCCGACGCGCCGCGCTACAAGGAGACCTGTCTGCGCAAGGAGCGCGAAGCACAGGAGCAACTTAGGCAGAAGTGGGCGACGTTTCGGGCTTCCGATCGATCGTATTGCACGCAGCTTGCGTCGCTCGGCGGCGTGCCGAGCTATGTCGAGCTGCTCACCTGTCTCGACGTTGCGCAAAGCGTGGGGCGTGCGAGAGGCGAAAACGCGCGCCAGAACTTCTGAACCGCCACACCGGCGCGGATGAAAATTGATCGCGGCCAGAGCGACTATCCTGCCTCCGTTCAACATTCCCGCGGTGAGTGACGGGCGCATGCCGCTCAATTGTTGCAAGTAGCTCGCCCCTTCCATCGTTCTCAACCAAAGCCAATCGTGTTGACAGCGGTCAATGCCGCGCACGGGGGTTGCGGCGATAAGTGTAAAATCCCTAGAAGGAGATATTCCAATGTGGAAGACCCTCACCCTGGCTGGAATCGTACTGACAATCTCCCTGAGCAATGGCTCAGCCGCCGTCGTCAGCCCGCAAGCTGCGGCGGTGATGGCGGACATTCCCAAAATGGCTGAATCGGTTGCATGGGTTTGCGGTCCTCACCGTTGCGCCTGGAGGCCGGGATGGCACGGCTTTGTGCCGCGCTGGGCGATTTGGGGTCCGCCCCGACTGCCTGGCTGCTTCTATGAGCGGCGTCGGTTCCGTTGGGTTGAAATTTGCCCCATTTGATCGTCGCATCGGCTTGTTCGGCCAGCTTTGCTGTTCATGCAATTCTGATCGACTATGCTTGCAACTCCGATCGACTGAGTCGGGGCTAGCGTGATGCGGCCTGGTCTTTGCGCTTTCGCTGCCGCGGCAGGCTTTCTCGGGGCAGCGCTCTATATCAGCCTTGTCGAGCAGCCGGCGCGGCTTGCCTTGAGCAGCCGTGCGATGATTCAGGAATGGATCCCGAGCAATCGGCGCGGCACGCTGATGTTGTCAGTCCTTGCGGTGGTGTCTGCATTGTTCGCTCAGCTTCAGTTTGCGACGAGCGGTGACGTGCGCTGGACCATTGGCGGACTCATAATTCTGGCGAGCTGGCCATACGCCTACTTCGTGATGGTCCCGGTCAACATCCGGCTCTATGCAATTGCGCCGGGGCGCGCCGTTTCGGCGGCCCGAAGGCTGATGCGCGACTGGAGTCTGCTGGAATGGGGCCAGGTGTTGATCGGCCTTGCGGCCTGCGGTGTGTTCGCGTGGGCGCTGGCGTTGCCAGCGTGAGTGCCATGCCGATCGCGGAAGCGATAGCTCGATCATGCTCTGCTGCGGAGATCATACGCAATGGGCAACCCGACGCAGATCGAGACGACCATTCGGGTGGCGTCGATGCGCCAGATCCACGCCGCTATAGACCATTTGCGCAGAGGTGATTTTGAGTGCGCCATAACTCTTGCCGCCTCCGGCGAAGGTATGCTGCCCGCAGCCGAGAGGTCCGATTCTATTCTGAAAACGATTGCGCTGATCCCGATGCCGGCTTTGAGCCACGCGGAGGCCCGGGTGAACGAGCTCATAGATTGGCTGACGCACGGCACAGGAGCCGACGGCACGCGGCTTGAACTGGCGAGGATTTCGGAGATCGAAATGATAGCCACGGTTCTTCGCGCGATCTCGAGATTCGAGCCGGTTTATGGGATCACTCCGCAGATGAGGCAATTCGCCAAATGTGCCATCTCGACCCTGCAGCGCCGGGAGGAGCGAGCCTAGTGCACGACGTCGGCGGTTTCGAGCGGCAAAGGGTGCCGCGGCGCTAAGCGTCCGCCGGGAATTGTATGTGCTGTCTGAGCCAATCGCGCAGCGTGCGGCCGTCGATCGCGCCGGCGCGCTGTGCGATGACCGCTCCGTTCAGGAACATTATCAGCATGGGGATGCTGCGGATGTTGTACTTCGCGGCGATGTCCGGCGCCGCTTCGGTATCAAGCTTGAGAAAGCGGACCTCAGGCTCGAGCTCGCTCGCGGCGCGGGCAAAAACTGGAGCCATCATGTGGCAGGGGCCGCACCATTCGGCCCAAAAGTCCACGAGCACCGGAATACTGTTCTGCTGGATGTGGCGCTCGAAGCTCTGCGCCGAGACGGCGACCGGCGCGCCCGTGAACAGGGCCTTGTGGCAGCGTCCGCATTTGGCTTCGCGCGCGGGCTTGTTCGCCGGGACGCGATTCACGCTGTCGCAATGCGGGCAGACGATATGACGAGCGGCTTCCGCCATGGCTGATCTCCTCGATAGCGCCAACATAGTATCTATGGCAGGAAATCGGGAGTGCCTTGACGATCGTCAATCGCCTGCAACACGGACCGGGACGGTGGTTTAGTAGCAGTCCTCGACGCGCCGGATGCGCCATCGCCATCCATCCCAGATTCGTTCGCGGCGGACATAGCAGCCCGGCGCGTAATAAATCGGCTCGTAGGGCTCGTAGTAGCGCGGTGCTGCCACAGCCGCGCCAATCAACGCGCCGGCCGCAAGGCCGCCAACGATCGGTGCGATCGGGAATCCGTGATGATGACCCCAACGGGCATCAGCTGCGGTTGGAGCAGCAATCGCAGGGGCCGAGATCGTCGCGGCCGCCAGCAAAGTTGTGAGTGTCCTCGTCATCGTACTTACTCCTTCATGAGACAAGCCTGCCTTCGAAACGAACGCCACGCTGCGCGGCATGTTCCTGATTCACGCGAGGTGAAGCGAGAATTGACGAACGCCAAAAATGCAGCGTGCCAAGCGAATCTCTCCCATGGTCCTGCCTATGGACCGCTCGCGGCCCTGAATATCGTAAGGCCGAGGAAGAGCAGCACGACGAAGATGACCATGAAGATGTAGAACAGGACGCGCGCGATATCCGCGCTCGCGGCCGCGATGTCGGTGAAACCGAACAAGGCCGCCACCAGGGATATGAGGAGGAAGATCAGAGCCCATTTCAGGATCGTCGACATGGCGGGTTCCTTGTTCGGTTTTCAAGACTCAACGCGTTCAGTGGCCGTCACGCATCGGCAGGATGGCTACCGTGCTTGATCAGCTTCGGCGCGCAGCCTTGGATCAGTTGATGACCTCGACGATCTTCTGCTCGCTTGGATCGACCAGCACGACCTCATCGCCGATCGCCAGATATCGGTACGAACCGAGTTCGGGATTCGCGCGCACCAAGTCTTCGGGCACAGGCTGCAGCGTGAGGCAGCTTGAGTCCGGCGCGGAACCCGATGGCGAGCCTGAAACCGGTGCCGTCGTCATGCGCCGCGCCACCTGCTTCAGCGTCTCGCGCTGCTCGCGCGTCATGACGACGCGTTCGCGTCCGACACGGGAGGTCGTCTTGACGGTCGAGCCCGGCTCGCGGATGACATCAACCACTTCGTGGGTCCGAGGATGGACGATGACAACCTCATCCTCGATGACGGTGTAATGGTAACCGCGATATTGCGGCGCGATCCGGACTATATCGGGCGGCAGCGGGCGCGCCCGCGCGCGCGGCGGCAGGCGCTGGCCGATGTTCACCTGGATGTTGATGTTCTGGTTCGATACGGTGCGGTCGTGCCGCAGCCGCTCCACGATCTGCGTGCGCTGTCGATCATCGATAGCGAGCGACGATGATGTGCCGCGCCGCGCCGTTTGATCCGCGGGTTGACTGGAACCTTGGCCCTGCTGCCGGTTCTGACTGGCGTCGCCCGGCCGCGCGCCTTGTTGCGCCGGTGCAGTTGCGGAGGGCTGAGCTGCCTGATCGCCGCGCTCGCGTGCCTGGTCGTTGCGCTCGCGTGCCTGATCGTCGCGTTTGCGGCCCTGGTCGCTGCGCTCGCGCGCTTGATCGTTCCGCTCTCGCGCGGGCTGCCGCTGACCCTGTTGCTGTTTGGGCTCAGCCGGCTGTTTGGTGTCGCGCGCCTGATTTTCCTGTTTCGGTTGCCGGTCACGGCCGAGCTGCTGTTTCGGTTCTGCGGGCCGCTCAGCCTCGCGGCCACCCGGCTGGTTTTCACGTTGCTGCGCCGCGCCCGCCGGCGGGCGTTCGCCACGGCCCGGCTGCTCTTCTCTTAGCATTTCCTGGGTTTGCTTCTGCTGGTCCTGCCCTTCTTGACCTTGCCTCTCCTGGCTTTGCTTCAGGAGTTGTTTGGTGTCGCGTGGAGGTGTCGGCTCTTGCGCCTGCTTGCGCTCGAGCGGGGCGGGACCCTCGCCGCGCTGCGGTCCCTTCGCGCCCGCCTTTGGCTCGGGCTGGGCCGCACGGTTCTTAAGGCGATCGGCTGGCTGCTGTTGGTATTCGCCAGCCGCAGGCCGATCGGCTTCCTTGGACGGGAGAGACGGGGCTTGAGCGCGGGGACTTTCCTCGCGCTTCTTCGGAAGGTCGGGTTGCGCTTGCACAATGACGGCACCGGAGCCGATGACAAGAGCGATAGCCGTGGTACCGAGCCACTTGATGGTCATGGCAGGAACTCCTCTCTTTTCCCACCCGTCCCTTCGAGTCCAAACGTTAACGGCAGCATTTCATTCTGCCTTGACGACGATCAACGTATGTTCGCGTTGTCGCGGGAGCCTGGCGCGGAGTTCACTCTATCTTCCGCGGCGGACCCATAAGCACGGGCTGGAACAGCACCGCGGCGAACATTGTGCACAGCAATGCCAAGGCCATCAGCTTGCCCATGCTCGACATGCCTGGATAGTCGGATGTCCACATGCTTCCGAACGCGGCCGCGTTGGTCAGCGCGCTGAATATCACGGCGCGCGTCAGCGTCGATTGGAGTAATCCGGTTTTACCCGCCCGCCAGGCCATGATGTAGTAGATCTTGAACGCTACGCCGACGCCAAGTAGCAGCGGCAGTGCAATGACATTGGCGAAATTGAGCGCAAGTCCGCTCAAGACGCAAATTTCCAGCGTGACCGCGGCGGCCAAAAGCAACGGCACGAGTGTCAGCAGCACATCGGTAATGCGCCGCAGCGCGAGCCACAGCACCAATGCGATGACGCCAAGCGCGATCCCGCCGGCCGAGAAGAATGCATTGAGAACGGTCCGGCCGGCTTCATAGTAGCTGATCGCGGCACCGGTCGCAGCGGGCTCGGCCGCCAGCACTGCGGCGGCAAAGCGCCGCAGCACGTTGGCATCGCTCGGATCGCCACGCGGCACGATTTCCACGCGCGCTTGCCCGTCCGGCGCTTTCCAATCCCGCACCAATTCCGGCGGAAGCGTCGCGACCGTGATCGGCTGCGGCTCCAGGCTGCTTCGAAGTCGAGCAAGATTATAGACAAGCGAGGGGACGACAGCGGCCTCCGCCTTGCCGCGCATTGCGGGATCCGATCGAGCCAATTCTCGAAGCAGGCCAGCCACACGGCGCGCCGCATCGGCGCCCGGACCCTTCGAGCCGCCGGTCGCCGTGGAAAGCCGCTCGGCCGCCGACTGGATCGCAGCGATGGAATCCTGATCGGATGGCGGAGGTTGCTTGTTTTTCTGATCGAGGACAGGCTTGAGAACGTCCGCCGCGTGCCGAATAACGGCGCGCTTTTGCTCCTGCTCGTCCGGTATGAAGTTGCTCAGTGTCAGCGTGCGCAAGACCTCGGGGAGGGCGGCCAGTCGCTTTGCGATGGCATCGGCTTCGTCGAGCGCGGAAGCCGCTACCTCGGCGTTGTTCAATCCTGCTTCAGGGTCCTGTCGAAGCTCGCGATAGGTCGCGACCGATGGTGTGTTGGGGTTGTTCAGGTTGACCGGATTGAAATCGAACGGCACGCGCAACAAAAGTGGCGCGCCGATCAGAACCACGATGATCGTTCCGGCGACGACTGCGATCCGATGCCGCTGCAGAAAGTCGTCGAGCGGCGCCAGTTTGGCAAACCCGACAGGGCGCGATTCGCCCGGCGGGCTCAATATCGTCAGCATGGCCGGGACCAGCGTGATGCTGCAGAAAAAAGCAATCAGCATGCCGAAGCCGGCGATCTGTCCCAGCTCCGACAGGCCGCTATAGCTGGTCGGCACAAACGAAAAAAACGCCGCCGCGGTGGCTGCCGCGGCCAGCGCGAGGGGAACACCCGCTTTGCGGGCCGTGCTTCTGAGCGCTTCATGCAGGTCGTGATGTTCGTGGCGCTCGGCCCGATAACGGACGCTGAACTGGATTGCGAAATCGACGCCGAGCCCGACGAACAACATGAAGAAGGCGACCGAGATCAGATTGAATGCTCCGACCATCGCAAGGCCGAGCGCCGCGGTCGCCGCGAGCCCAACCATCAGGCTGAAGAACACCGCCGCAACCAGACGCCAGGAATGCAGTGCCAGCCACAACAGGATCAGCACGCCGCCAACCGCGATCAAAGTATCGCGTAGCGCGCTTTTGCGGATGACCGCGAACTGATCGTCGTCCATCGGCACCCGTCCGGTGATATCGACGCGCGCGTTGAACCTTTCGCCTAAGCTCAGATCGATCGCGGCGCCGCGAATGGCGTTTGTTGATTTTCGCCCCGGCTCCAGGGCGGAAAAATCCAAGACAGGCTGAATCTCGATGAAGTGCCGCAATTGTTCATTGCTCGCAGGCCGCCCCTGGACAAGTTCCTGCCAGGAGAATGTCGCCGGTCTGTCCGCAAGGACATCGGTCAAGGTCGTGCCTGCGAGCGTGAGAGGCCATACCAGTTGATCCGGGCCGACTTGCTCCGACTGCACGCCGGAGGCAACCAGCGAGAGCGTTCTCATCACGCCGCGCAGGCTCGGGTCGGCGGCAAGAACCCTGATGAGGGGTTGGGCCTGTACCAGTCCGGCGGTCGTTTTTTCGACGTCGGGAAGGGGCTGAAACAAAATGCCATTACGTTCGAAGAACGCGCCGCTGTCGGGTTGCGTCACGGCACGAAACAGGTCACGGTTTTTCGCAAGCTGCCGCGCGAGCTCATCGGTTGCCTGTTCGGCAAATTCCGGCGTCGGCGCTCTGACGACCGCCAGCGTGCCGTATTGAGGAAACGCATCGAAGAAGGCGAGCTGACGCCGGTGCCACGGAACGTCCCGCGAAATAAGAGACTCAACGTCTGTCGTGATCGAGAAACGTGCAGCGTCATACACGGTGGCGGCGAGGGCGAGCACCATGCCGACGATGATGACGGGCCAGGCATGACGCGCACAGAAATCTACAATTCGCACTGTCGCCGGTTGCAACATAGCGGCCTATCCACATCGCTCGCGTGAGGCGGAAAAAGTGGGTCGGGTACGGCCAGTTATCTTGCGAATGTCCAACGCGCATTGACGTCCGTCAAAGTCGCCAAGGTCCAGCGCGCGTGGCAGATAATCGAGAAGTACAGGAACCGAAGTTCCGAGGCCGAATTAAACGGCTGATGTTGGTGCGCTGCGCATGTGCCGCGGAGCCGGGCGGCGCGCGCCGCAAGGCGGGCAGCTCCATCACTGGAGAAATTGCATGAAGCCGTATCTGGTCGCACCATGTCTCGTCGCACTGTTTGCTCTTTGGCCGCCACGCCTCTCTGCACAAGAGCATCACGAGCGTCACCACGCTTATTATCAGAGCTGGGTCAACAGGCAGGACAAGGGCAGCTGCAATGATCAGGACTGCGGCGAGTTGCGCGAGGAAGACGAACGCAACACGCGCGACGGCGTGGAAGTGAGAATCGAGGGCCAGTGGTGTCCGGTACAATCGTTCCATTACCTCAAGCGCGGAAACGCGCCAGATTGGAC
>JBBWZU010000676.1:0-2699 GCA_039649225.1 Hyphomicrobiales bacterium
TCGTAGGGCGGGCAAAAGGCGGACACGCGTACGCTGACGAAACGCACTGAACGATGCGCCGTTGCCCGCCGAGGAGAGCCTGACGGCGGGCACGCCGCGCAGCACCTGAGCAACATCGAAATGACGAGCAGGCGGCTTTGCCCGCCCTACGGCTCGATGTGACCGCAACATGCTGTAGTGCGTCAAAAAAACCCACAGGGGAGGAGTTGAGAAAAAAATTCTCGCTCAGCTTATGGGATAACGGATGGGTCAGCATGGCAGAGCCGTTGGCGAAGGAATTCGCCGATAGCACTCACGGACAACTCGGCCGTGCGAAATTGGTCGAGCGAAGACTGGAAGACATGCGCCATGCCCGCCCAGACCGATAGCGTGACATCCACACCTGCGGCTCGTGCCCGCTCGGCGTAGCGGACGGCATCGTCCAGCAGCACTTCATCGTCCCCGACATCGATGCGGACCGGCGGCAGGTTGGCAAGCTGTGCATAGAGCGGAGACGCTCTGGGATCGCCGGCATCCCGGCCCTGCAGGTAGGCTTCAGCCAGGGCCTGCAGCACGTCTCGCGTGAAGATGGGATCCGCCTCGGCTCGGGTCTTGAAGCTGGGGCCGGTGAGCGCAAGGTCGGTCCAAGGCGACATCACCGCCGCACCGACGGGTTGCAAGCTTCCCTTCGTTTGCTCGGCGGCGAGGATCGACAGCAGCGCCAGCGATATACCGCCGCCTGCCGAGTCACCCGCAACCACGATTCGTTCAGCCCCCTCTGCGACGAGGCCGTGATAGGCGGCGACCACATCGTCGATAGCCGCCGGGAATGGGTGTTCGGGCGCGAGCCGATAGTCGGCGACAAAGGCATCGGCACCAACCCGCACGGCAATCTGGCCGACAAAATTGGTGACAGCCTGCGCCGAACCGAGCACATAGCCGCCTCCATGAACGTAGAGCATACACGCGCGCGCTCGCGCTTTCCGAGACCGGACCCAGAAACCCGGAATGCCGCCGACCGTCGCGGGCTCCACCCGCATATCTGCGGCTACTGGCGTTGCGGCAAACATGGCATCAAATATCGGCCGCGCCTCAGGGCCGAGCCTCTCGCCCTTGTGAGGCAAGGCGGCTTGCCGCATCGCGGCAGCGGCCGGAGCATCTTCAGGCAGAAGAGGTTGGATGATCGTCATGATGTTTTCGTTGTCAGTGGGCCGAGCCAAGCGCTTCAGCTTCCAACCTCGTCAGCCCTTCGACGCTTTCTCGTCTCACGACCGCTTCTTGCAGCGTCGCCGCGCTGCTGAGTCTCGCAACTGATACGCCCACGGGACCTCCTTTCGGACGCTTGGCGACCGATAATGACGAGCAAGTCAGCTGACGATTTGCTCGGCAATGGCTTCAGTCAGGCCGGCTTCGGCCTGAATGGCAAGCCCGCGCGCCACCTCTTGGGAATCCTCAAATACGTCGAGCGAATAGACTTTGCCCCACCGCATGGTAATGACATGAAAACCGCGGTTGAAGTATGAGCGGTCGCCATTCAACAATATAGCCGTCGCATCCCACTGCACGAATACAGTGGTGTGCCAAGGCCCGCCCTTCACCCAGATATCGTTGATCTTGATGTGAAGGTTCGGAAAGACGCGGCCGACGCGCCCTAGCCAACGGCGCATCGCCTCTTTGTCGTGACGCTCGCCACCAATGGAGTGGGCGCCGGCAAAGCGGTGATGAACATTTGGTGCAACCGCCTTGAGCAGCTCATCATAGTTGTGGTCGTTGACGTTCTCAAAGCTTTGTCGGATCAATCTTTTTACGACGTAGCTGTATGGCATACGCGTTCTCCATCCAACGTGAGCATGTTGCCAGGTTCGCCACTAGCGCATGTTCCGACGAGAGGAAACATTACTCAAGATCGTTGTGCCGGACGCCTGACGAGGCCAATGCCGAGGACGAACACGCCGACTGCCAGCACCACTGCGCCAATATAGGCCAGATAGACGCCACCAAACATGACGGTCGGCAGGACGATCAGAAGGATGCCGGCCAAACGGCGTGACGCGCTGCTCATGGTCATCTCCACTCGTTCAAGAGTTGGCAACACGACGAGACTCGCGAGAGATATGCGTGACGACCGTTCGCCGCAAATGTCGGCGCGGGCTTCCGCGAAGCGAGTTGACGCGCGCGGGGTCCGGTCGCTATGTTCAAAGCCGTGATGAGCACGAACCTGAGCCAACTCCGACTTAGCACCCCGGCGCGCTGACCGCGCCGGCCATCTGCTTTCGTCTCGAGTTCGCCCGGAAAGGTTCGTTTCTCCCATGTTTCCCATCTCTCCTTTTCAAAGCCGCCCTGCGTCTCTCCTGACCGGGTTCTTCGCGCGACTTAGCACCGGCCGCTGCCGATAACAGCGGCCGAACGCTTGCGTCCCGAGTCCCCAATCGCATCAGGAGTTCCCGTCATGGCAAGCATGCCCATTCACCGGTACCGTCCGTTCCAGCCGGTCCAGTTACCCGATCGCACTTGGCCGTCCCGCACGATCGAGCGGGCGCCGATCTGGTGCAGCGTCGATCTGCGCGACGGCAACCAGGCACTCGTCGAGCCCATGGGTGCCGAGCGCAAGCGCCGCATGTTCGATCTTCTGGTCAAGCTCGGCTTCAAGGAGATCGAAGTCGGCTTTCCGGCCGCATCACAGACGGATTTCGATTTCGTGCGCGAGCTGATCGAGGGCG
>JBBWZU010000823.1:0-3802 GCA_039649225.1 Hyphomicrobiales bacterium
GCCGAATGGGGCCGCGTGCGCGCGCTCATTTCCGACACCGGCAAGGCGATCAGCGAGGCCGGCCCCTCGATGCCGGTCGAGGTGCTCGGCTTCACCGGCACGCCGGATGCCGGCGACCGGCTCGCGGTCGTCAACAACGAGGCGCGTGCGCGCGAGGTCACCGACTATCGTGCCCGCCAGAAACGCGAGAAGACCGCCGCCCGCCAGACCGGCATGCGCGGCTCGCTCGAGCAGATGATGGCGCAGGTGAAGACGGCGGGGCGCAAGGAATTTCCGCTGATCATCAAGGGCGACGTGCAGGGTTCGGTCGAGGCGATCATCGGCTCGCTGGACAAGCTCGGCACCGATGAAGTCGGCGCGCGCGTGGTTCACTCCGGCGTCGGCGGCATCACCGAGTCCGACGTGACGCTGGCGGAGTCCTCCGGCACCGCGATCATCGGCTTCAACGTGCGCGCCCACAAGGAAGCGCGCGAATTGGCCGAGCGGGTCGGCATCGAAATCCGCTACTACAACATCATCTACGATCTGGTGGATGACGTGAAAAAGGCGATGTCCGGCCTGCTCACGCCGGAACGGCGCGAGACCATGCTGGGCAATGCGCAGATCCTGGAGATCTTCCTGGTCTCCAAGGTCGGCAAGATCGCCGGCTGCCGCGTCACCGACGGCAAGGTCGAGCGCGGCGCCAATGTGCGCCTGATCCGCGACAACGTGGTCATCCACGAAGGCAAGCTCAGCCAGCTCAAGCGCTTCAAGGACGATGCGCGCGAGGTGACGGCCGGCCAGGAGTGCGGCATGGCGTTCGAGAACTACCAGGACATGCGCGCCGGCGACGTGATCGAGTGCTATCGCGTGGAAACCATCCAGCGGTCGCTGTAACGCCATCATGGCCGGATTTGTTCCGGCCATCCGCGCGTATTGGCTTTTGCGATTTTCGAACGACGTGGAGGCCGCTGAGCTCGTCCGCGTTCGGTCGGGGTCGGCACCGCGGATCGGATAGACCCGGTCCGCGTGATGCGCGAAGCATAACGAAGCACATTTTTTCAGGCCGTATCCGATGCCCAAACACCAACGCCGCGACAATTCTCCGCCCGTCGCCTCGCAGCGCCAGCTGCGCGTCGGCGAATTGATCCGTCACGCGCTCGCCGACATGCTGTCGCGCGGCGACGTGCACGATCCGGTGCTGGAGAAGCACATGGTCACGGTGCCGGAAGTCGCGATGACGGCCGACCTGCGGCTTGCGACAATCTACGTGATGCCGCTCGGCGGCAAAGGCGAGAAGGAAGTCGTCGCGGCGCTCGAACGCAACAAGAAGTTCCTGCGCGCCGAGCTTGCGCATCGCGTCAACCTGAAGTTCGCACCCGACATTCGTTTTCGCGCTGACGAACGCTTCGACGAGGCGGCACGCATCGAGAAGATCCTGCGAACACCGGAGGTCCGGCGCGATCTCGACAAGCCGGACGATGAGGACCAATGATTTCCCAAAACCTGATTGGCCAAGACCTGACTGGCCAAGACTTGACTGATCAAGACTTGACTGACGACGATGTGATCGCGAAGGAGGCGAGCGCGAGCGACGCCGCGGCGCAGGGCTCGCCGCGCAAGACCAAGCAGGTCCAGCACAAGCGCGAGAAGCGCGACGTGCATGGCTGGATCGTCCTCGACAAGCCGATCGGAATGACCTCGACCCATGCGGTCGCGGTGATCAAGCGGCTGTTCAAGGCGCGCCGCGCGGGTCACGCCGGCACGCTCGATCCGCTCGCATCCGGCCTGCTGCCGCTGGCGCTCGGAGAAGCCACCAAGACCGTCCCGTTCGTGATGGACGGGCGCAAGCGCTACCGTTTCACGGTGCGCTGGGGCGAAGAGCGCGACACCGACGACGCGGAAGGGCGGGTGATCGAGACCAGCGATGCACGGCCGACCGTGGACGCCATCAATGCCTGCCTGCCGGCGTTTACCGGCACGATCGCGCAGGTTCCGCCGAAATATTCGGCGATCAAGATCGAAGGCGAGCGGGCCTATGACTTGGCCCGCAGCGGCGAAGATGTTGTTCTGGAGGCCCGTCCGGTCGACATCCACGGGTTGAGGCTGGTCGACGTTCCGGACGCCGATACGGCGGTTTTCGAGGCCGAATGCGGCAAGGGAACCTATGTCCGCGCCTTGGCGCGCGATATGGGGCGTCAAATGGGCTGTCTTGGCCATGTGACGGTGCTGCGGCGGGCGCTGGTCGGCCCGTTCGGCGAGAACGACATGATTTCACTGGAACAACTGGAAGCATTGTGTCATAGGGTCGCCGCCGGTGAGGGAAGCCTCGCCGACGCGCTACTGCCTGTTGAGACCGCGCTGGACGACATCCCGGCACTGGCCGTCAATCAGGCAGATGCGGCAAGGCTGAAACGAGGCCAAGCCGTTTTGTTGCGCGGCCGGGATGCCCCCATTTTCCGCGGCACGGTCTATGTGACGACTTCGGGAGAGCTTGTCGCTCTGGCCGAAGTGGACCGCGGCGAAATCATCCCCAAGCGCGTGTTCAACCTCGCCGGCCTGAAGGGCAGCGCCGGCAAACGACAAGGTCATTGACGATGTCGCTTACGACCAGCCGCAAGGCTGAACTCATCAAGACATATGCCACCAAGGCGGGCGATACGGGTTCACCCGAGGTGCAGGTGGCGCTCCTGTCCGAGCGCATTACCACGCTCACCGACCACTTCAAGGCGCACGTGAAGGACAATCATTCGCGGCGGGGCCTGCTCAAGATGGTCTCGCAGCGTCGCCAGTTGCTCGATTACCTCAAGCGCACCGACGAGGCGCGCTACAAGAGCATCATCGAGAAGCTCGGCATTCGCCGTTGAGTATTTTTCGCGCGCGGAGTTTTTCGCGCGCGTCTGTGGGCGGGCTCATTGGCCCGCTATTGCGTGACGGCTCTCTTCGAAGAGAGAGCCGCCGAGCGCTTCGGGCAGAGGCTGCCCGGAGCTAACCGAATGGAAGATCGCGAAGCCATGGCAGGATCGCCGGACGCTGTCTCGTTACGCGCGAAATGCGCGCGCGACAGCGTCTCGCCGTCTTGCTCATGGCTTTCCGATTTTTCGCAAAAACCATGAGAGAAAACCGAAATGTTCGACATTCACCGCGTTGAGCTGGATTGGGGCGGGCGCAAGCTCGTTCTCGAAACCGGCAAGATAGCCCGCCAGGCCGACGGCGCCGTCGTCGCCACCTACGGAGAGTCCAAGGTCATTGCGACCGTCGTCGCCGCCAAGGCGCCGCGCGAAGGTGTGGACTTCCTGCCGCTCACCGTCGACTACCAGGAAAAATATTACGCCGCAGGCCGCATCCCGGGCGGCTATTTCAAGCGCGAAGGCCGTCCGACCGAAAAGGAAACGCTGGTCTCGCGTCTGATCGACCGCCCGATCCGTCCGCTGTTCGCCGACGGCTGGCGCAACGAGACGCAAGTGATCGTGACGACGCTGTCGCACGATCTGGAGAACGATCCCGACATTTTGGCGCTGGTCGCCTCGTCGGCGGCGCTGTGCCTGTCGGGCGCGCCGTTCATGGGACCGATCGGCGCTGCGCGCGTCGGCTTCGTCGGCAATGAATACGTCCTCAACCCGACGCTCGACGAGATGGCCGACACCCAGCTCGACCTCGTCGTCGCCGGCACCAAGGACGCCGTGCTGATGGTGGAGTCGGAAGCCAAGGAGCTGCCCGAGGAAGTCATGCTCGGCGCCGTGATGTTCGGCCACCGGCATTTCCAGCCGGTGATCCAGGCGATCATCGAGCTGGCCGAGAAGGCCGCCAAGGAGCCGCGCGA
>JBBWZU010000731.1:0-4587 GCA_039649225.1 Hyphomicrobiales bacterium
GCCATTTCCGCTAGGCCGCCCTATGGGCGCGGTGCGTTTGCTGCCAAACCTCGATTGCCCGGCAGGCGACGGCGGCGGCCCAAAGCCTCTCGCCGATCACGCGCCCCGAGCGCAGCGTCCCGGTCGGGGTCGTGAACGACCAGCGCCAGACGCCGGCCCCGAGTTCCTCGATCCGATACCGAATGCCTTGATGCAACGCGTACACGCTCATTGTCCTCACTCCTCGCTGCGGCAACGCCCGGAGATGTTCAGGGGTTCCGGCGGGTGGAATATCTTGAATCGCTGCGATTATCGGAGCTGCTGGCCGGCGATGCATCCAATCGCCTTGCAAACCAGGCGAGTCACGGTGAGCGCGCCCAGTCCGCGCACATCCAAAGATGGGACCAATTCGACCAGGTTGAAACCGATTATGCGCGCCCTCGCGGCAATTCCGTCAAGCAGTTCGATCACCTCTCCATAGCTCAGGCCTCTCGGCTGCGGCACGATCACCGCCTGAATGACGCCCGGGTCGAGCCCGTCGCAGTCGATCGTGATGATGCAGCGCGCGCCGTTCGGGACGAGGGCGAGCGCCTGCTGAACGCCGCGCTGACGCCGTTGCCGGATCGGTCGGCAAATTGCCGCCATCACGAATTCGGACCGTTCGCAGGTCGAGAGGGGGACCATTTTGATCGAAGTCCCAACGCGTCGGGTCGATGGCGGCTACCTTGACGGCTCGGCGCAGCGCATCGGGCGCACCCGCCGCATGACTTGGCTGACCAGCGATATGCGGCGTTCCTTCCGCCGCCGACGACCACAATGTCGACGTCGAGCCTTTCGTCGAAGACCAAGCACGCCTCGACATTCAGGAAAGTGTCGCGCTCAAACGCTGCCTGCATCGTCCGGCAATTGCGCCCGCGCCAGAAATACGTCTTCGCGCCACTTGTCGGGCCGGGTTTGCGGCGGCGGGAATCCGGCCTGCCTAAAGGCCTTGCGCCATGTCGCGCGGCAAAACAGGCCGAAGACGTGCCGGTCATGCACCAGTTCAACCGAGCCATCCGCGGAACGAAGCACGATGGCAAAATCGATCGTGTATGTGCTCCCGCATGCCGGGCGACTCCAGGACAGATAGCGCAGTCCCCGTCCCTCCAGATCGTCCCGTCCGCCGACATGGGTCGATGGCGCGAAGGTTTCCCAAGTGTCGTCCGGAAAGATCATCGCGAGGCCGCCGGGCCGAAGATGGACCCTGGCTGTCGTCAGTGCGGCAATCAAGTCATCCGATTCCGTCATGTAGTTTATGGCGTCATGGATGACGACGGCATCGAACAGGTGGTCGAGCCGCACCGTGCGCATATCGCCTTTGACATGTTCGGCGCCGGGATTGAGACGCCGGCAGACATCCAGCATAGCATCCGACGGTTCGACCAAAGTGAGATCGGCATGGTCACGCAGGTGAAACGCCATACTGCCGCCGCCCGATCCAAGTTCCAGGATTCGCCGCGGTTTGCCCGGGAACGTCGGGTCGAGCATCGCGGCGACATACCCGGCTTGCTCCTCGTAGTAGCCAGGCGGGGCAAACAGCGGCCACCATGCGGCTAGATCGGTATAGAGGCGGTGGCTCATGCTGTCATCCGCGCATCAGTTCGCCACCAGGCCGAGCGCTTCCACGCGCGCGAAATCGCCGGCGATCAGGCGGTTACCGATGTCGAGGCGGTAGCGGACATTGGGAATGGTAATTCGCGCCGCCAACCGGTTGGCGCGCGCTTGCGCATCCGCGATCGAACTCCCGGTCCCGGTCACCACCATCGTCCATCCGTAAGCGCCGCTGGTGACGAGTTGGCCGTTTTGCATGCCGACCTCGCCGAAGTGAAGATGGCGGCGGTCATCATCGTTGAGCGCTTCATCGCAGATCACTGGCAGGCCCACCGGCACGTCGATATCCGGACGCTGATAAGGAAAAGGCGGCGTGCTCAACACGACGCCGGCTGAAAACCCCGGATGCGTCTCGAATCGCTCCATCGATCGGGTCACCAACGCGTGAAACAGCGCCGACCAGCGCGTCCGCTGCAGCGGGTCGAGGATGGCGTAACCCGGATAGCCAAAACGGCAGGTGAACTCGAGCGGCCAGATGCCCTGCTCGTTGACGATAGTGTTCAGATTGATGTAGCCGCAGTAGCCGCCGTCCCGCAGCAGACCCTCCATGCGCCCGAGCGTGAGCGCGTGAAAGCGCGCCGTGCGCTCGTAGGTGACGATCGTTCCCATCTCGCCGGTCAGCTCTCCGAGATCGCCGGGGAAAAAACGCTTGTGTTCCCAGTCGAGGCACGCGGGCGAGAGGAATTTCTCGCCGTCGAAATAGGCGCCGACGCCCATTTCGACACCGTCCACGTGCTCCATGAGGATGAAGCTTTCTTCCTCCCCTTGAGGCGGCAGGCCGGTGAGGAAGGCCAGGACATCCCGCCCGTCGGCGAGCTGCCCGACATAGGTCTCATATGCCGCGTTGAACTTCAGCACATAGCGGCCAGGTCGCTCGCGCAGGAATTGGATCGCCTTGGCACGATCCGAGAACGCCGTCACGGGGCAGATCGACAATCCGATGCCGCGTAAAATCTCCTGCGCATGACCGCGATCGTTTTCCAACCGGTCGCCGTAGGCGCTGCCACCGATGACATGAAATCCCTCCCGGCGCAGTTGGTCCTGAAGTGCCCCGCGCCGTTCCGCAACGTTCTCGAACAAAATGATGCCATCCGTGCCGGCCGCTTTCAGCCAGTCGAGTTCAGCCTTCCAATCATCGACGCGCGGCACCAGCCCCGCAAGCGTGCCATGACACAGCGGGTTGGCGACATGAACCTTGGCCTCGTGCCCTTCGGCGAGAAGACGCAGATAGAGCGCCCCGAGATCACATGAGTCGCCAATCCCGAGAAAACGCATGGGGTCGCGCCGCTCCGACAAATGCTCGATCAGGCCGCTTCGCTATGCTGGCCGACGAAGCCGAATTCGCGCCGGTAGCGCTCGAACGTCCGCGCGCCATGCCACAAGCGCATGACTGCGCCTTCGGCGATGGCGCGCGCACGCCGCGGATCCTCGGCAACGAGCGGCCGAACGACCTCACGATTCCATTCTTCCGAATGCTTGATGTCGAGGACGGCGTGCAGCGCGAAATAGTGTCGCTTCTTCGCCGGAATGCCGAGCCGCCGCAGCCCCTTGTCCACGTACCCGGCGCGCGTCGGCGCGGTCATTTCGATCACGCCCAGCGCACCCACAGAATGATAGGCATAGCGCCGATGGTGGGCGAGCGCGACCATGGTGTTGCCGAGCGCAAGCGATTCCGGCACGACGGTTTCGGGCGTCGGCGCAAGTTCGCAGTAACCGGCAAGGCGTTCCAGCATCGGGCCGTGCATGCCCTTCTCGCGCCCGCGTCCCATTTCATCCCAAAAATTTCGCGCCATTTCCAGCTTGGGCTGAACCGGCATCTTCACCTGCGTCATGGCGAGCAGGTCATCGAAGCCGGCTTCGCCTGCCACCTCCTGCAAAAGGAACCAGCGCATCTGGTCGATCGTCGCGCTGGTGGCGAGCCAGGGGAACAGCGGGTCGCCCTGCCCTGGACCGGTCTTCTTCAAGTCCTCGAACCAGGCCATGAAGCCGTCGGGATCGCACGGAATACGCTCGGTGAGCGGCGCGATCTCCTTGCGCAAGGCTTCGATGAACTCGATCTCGGCTGCCGCGACGGCGCCTTCGAGGGCGAGCTGATGCGGTGAAGCCTCCTCCGGCAGGCTCGCTTGAAAGCGCCTGGAGTTGTAATGGGTGAGACCTGTTTGGAATTCAGCAAACCGCGTTGCGTGCAGATCGCCGGCACCGCAGATCCATTCCGGTTGTACGCTTGTCATGTGACGCTCCTCACGCGGCTTCGATGGAAATGGCGACAACGGCGATGCGGTCCGCTCCGTCATAGGGTGCCTGCGCAAGCTCCTCGCCGAATACATCGGGGTCGATTTCCTCATAGGCGAACCGGACTGGCCGGTTGGAGAGCCGCGCGGCCAATGCTTCGTACAGCGCGTCCTTGCCGCCGATGATCGCCGAGCCGGTGTAAAGCAGGAGACGCCCGCCCGGCGCGAGGTGCGCGATGCCCTGATCGACGATCCTCACACTGAGGTCGGACCCAAGTTGGCCGCCACCGTGGCGATACAGACGGGCGAGCGGATCGACCAGGTAAGGCGGGTTGGAAATGATCAGGTCGAACCGGCCTTTCAGGGCGGCAAACAAGTCGCTCTCGATGACTTCCACGTTGCGTGCACCGTTAAGCGCTGCATTGATGCGGCTGAAACGCAACGCGCCGCGGTTGATGTCGGTCAGAACGACCGTCGAAGACTGATCCGCGAACGTCGCGGCGTAGAGACCGCCGGCGCCGCTTCCGCTGCCGATATCGACGATGCGAGCGCCGGGCTTGATAGGTTTTTCCAGCAGCGACTGCCGGACCATGCGGGCAAACCGGTAGGTGTCCGGTCCGAAGAAAACCGCGTCCGCCTGCTCGGTCGGAAACGACGAATGCGCAAAGAGCTGGTGCCCGAGCGTTGAAAAGCGCACCGCGCTGCGCAGATGCTGGTCCGCCGTCTC
>JBBWZU010000740.1:0-3624 GCA_039649225.1 Hyphomicrobiales bacterium
GCGCTGCCGGTGCTCGGGACCCTGCTCAAGCCTTTCGTCGCGCTCGCGGTGTTCCTTCTCCTTGTCCTGGCCTTCCTGCGCGTGGATTTGGCGGCTTTGCGCGATCACGCCAGGCGCCCCCTGATTGTCGGCGCGATCGCGCTCTGGACGATGCTGGTTCTGCCCGCCGGTCTGTGCTGGGGCTATCATCTCGTCGGCGTCGATGTGACGTCACCGGACCTCATGCTGGCGCTGGTGCTGCAGGCCGCGACATCGCCCATGATGTCCTCGCCGGCTATTGCCGCCATGCTGGGGCTCGATGCCGCGCTCGTGCTCCTCGGAATGGTGATCTGCACGGCGCTGGTGTCGTTCAGCGCGCCGGTCTTCGTGCGCATTTTTGTCGGGGACGTCGTGCCGATCTCGCCGCTCGCGCTCGGCCTCAAACTGTTAGCGATGCTGCTTGGCTCGGCGCTGACGGCTTTGGTTATCCGGAAATTGGCGGGCCGGGCGCGGATCGCGCGCTGCGCCGAGCACTTCGATGGGCTCAGCGTGATCCTGATGTTCATCTTCATCGCGGCGGTGACTGGCGGCGTCGGCGCCGTCCTCCTCTCCAACCCGCCGCTTGCGCTGGGGTTGGCCGCTCTCGCTTTTGTCCTGACGCTACTCCTGTCCGGCAGCACCATGATCGTCTTTGCGCGGCTCGGCCGCCCGCAAGCCGCCGCGCTTGGATTGATGGCGTCACAGCGCAATATGGGATTGATGCTTGGCGCCGCGGGCGCGGTCCTGCCCGATCTCGTATGGCTTTATCTCGGCCTCGCGCAATTGCCGATCTACACGCTGCCCCAGCTGATGAAGCCGGTGTTGCGCCGCTATTTGC
This sequence comes from Hyphomicrobiales bacterium, assembly GCA_039649225.1. Lineage (GTDB taxonomy): Bacteria > Pseudomonadota > Alphaproteobacteria > Rhizobiales > Xanthobacteraceae > PALSA-894. Next base: position 857 of record JBBWZU010000740.1, read on the forward strand.
GCACGAACGCGTCCGAAAAATCCCATTAGACGTCATCGTCTCAACCCCGCATGATCGGCCCTGAGTTCGCCTGCGAGGGGTATCATGCAGCTTCTGTTCGAACGTTCCGAATATCTCGAACGGGTCGGCCGTGCGAAAAACGAAATGGCCAGGCGCGGCATCGATCTGCTGCTGGTCGCCTCGCCGGCCAATCAGTTCTGGCTCACGGGCTACGACGGCTGGTCGTTCTATACGCCGCAGATGGTGGCGGTCAGCTTGCATGCCGAGGAGCCGATCTGGATCGGCCGCAAGATGGACGCGGTCGGCGCCAAGTTCACCGCCTTCCTCAAGCCCGAGAATGTCGTCCCGTATCCCGATAATTATGTCGCGTCGAGCGAGCGGCATCCGATGGAGTTCGTCGCCGGCGAGATCGCACGGCGCGGATGGGACAAAGGCACGGTCGGGGTCGAGTCGGACGACTATTACTACACGGCCAAATGGGATGCGCTGCTCAAGGCCGGATTGCCGAACTCGCGTTTCGTCGATGCGTTCCTGCTGGTCAACTGGTGCCGGATGAAGAAGTCGGTGCGCGAGCTCGCATACATGCATCAAGCCGGCCAGATCGCGGCTGCCGCGCACCAGGCGGCGTTCGAGAAGGCAGCGCCAGGCGTGCGCCAATGCGACGTGATGGCCGAGCTCTACCGTGTGACGACGGCCGGACTGCCCGAGTTTGGCGGCACGTTTCCCTGCAAGCCGCCGAACGCGATGGTCAACGAAATATGCTCGGCGCCGCACCTGTCATGGACCGATGCGCCGCTGGCCGAGGGCGACATCTTCTATATTGAGATGGGTGGCGTGCGGCATCGCTATCATTCGCCACTGTCGCGCTGCGTGTATCTCGGCAAGCCGAGCGAGCGCATGGACACGGTCGCGAAGGTGATTGCCGAAGGTCTGGAGGCGGTGCTGAGCCGCGTCAAGCCGGGCGTCGCGTGTGAAGAACTTGCCGCAGCCTGGAAGGACGTCACGACCAAACATGGCATAGAGAAAGACAGCCGCATCGGCTATCCGGTCGGCATCGGCTTTCCGCCGACTTGGGGCGAACTCACCGCCAGCATCCGCGCCGGAGACAGGACCGTGCTGGAGGAGGGCATGACCTTTCATTGCATTCCCGCAATCTGGCTCGACACCTATGGGATCGTGATTTCGGAGACCTTTGCGGTCACGAAGAACGGCGCGGATTGCTTCGCCGACTATCCGCGCATTCTGTTTGCCAAGAATTGACCCCTGAATGATGCGTGATTCCGAGATAGTGGCGGACCGCACCGGCGTGTATGGCACGCCGCCGGCGGAATTACTCAGCCTGCCAGCCGGTGCGATCCAGTTCTCGCCGCTGATGCCGGGCGCGCAGACATTGGAGCAGCAGGACGAAAATACGCTCGCCACGATGACGATGCTGGCGCCGCCGGGCACGCTGGAGCGCCGCTGCGCCATGGCCTTGGCGTTGCGCGCGGTCGTGCCGGGTGGCGCGTTCCGTGTGCTCGCGCCCAATCATCAGGGCGGAACGCGGCTGCGCCGGGAGATGCAGGCGTTCGGATGCGCGGTCGAGGAGACCGCGCGACGGCATCATCGCATCGTGCTTTGCGCGCGGCCTGCGACGCTGACGGGAGTGGAGCAAGCGCTGGCGAACGGCGGTCCGCGGCTCATTGAGGAGCTTGGCGTCTGGTCGCAGCCCGGCGTGTTCAGCTGGGATCGCGTCGATCCCGGCACGGCTTTGCTGCTCGATCATCTGCCGGCACTGAGCGGACGCGGCGCGGACTTTGGTTGCGGCGTTGGCGTTCTGTCGCGCGCCGTCTTGGCGTCCCCCAAGGTCGAACAGATGACATTGATCGACATCGACCGGCGGGCGGTCGAATGCGCACAGCGCAATATCGCCGACGCGCGTGCGGCATTCCGCTGGGCCGACATACGCGATGGTGTGCCCGGACTGACCGGGTTGGACTTCGTGGTGATGAATGCGCCGTTTCACGACGCCGGAACCGAGGATCGCACGATCCCGATCAGCTTCGTCAAGCGCGCCGCCGAGGCGCTGCGCAGCGGCGGCGTTTGCTGGCTGACGGCCAATCGTCATTTGCCGTATGAGGAGGTGATGCGGGCCGCGTTCCGCCACGTCGAGCTGAAGATCGAGACCGGCGGCTACAAGATCTACGAGGCACATAAGTGAGCAGCAAGCAGCCGACCATGCGGCTTGACCGTCTGCTGGCCAATCTCGGCTACGGGACGCGCCGCGAGGTGGAACGGGTCGTTTGGGCCGGTCTCGTCGTGCTGGATGGCGTCGAGCTGGAGGATGCCGACCAGCGCATCGCCATCACGCCGGATCTGTCCGCCCGCATGACGTTCAACGGAGCGCCGCTCGACCCGCCTCCCGGCCTCACTTTGATGCTGCACAAGCCGGTCGGTGTGACGTGCTCGCATAAGGAGCAGGGGCCGCTGGTTTATTCGCTGTTGCCGGAACGCTGGCGGCGCCGCGAGCCGGCGATGTCGACCGTCGGCCGCCTCGACAAGGAGACGTCAGGTCTTCTGCTGCTGACGGATGACGGCGCGCTGCTGCACAAGATCATTTCGCCGCGCAGCCATGTGTCGAAGCGCTACGACGTGACGCTCCACCGGCCATTGCGCGGCGATGAAGCAAAGATCTTCGCGTCCGGCACATTGATGCTGGAAGGCGAGACCAAGCCGTTGCTGCCGGTGCCGATGGAAATCCTGTCCACGACGCGCGCCCACGTGACGCT
>JBBWZU010000775.1:0-10782 GCA_039649225.1 Hyphomicrobiales bacterium
GATCGACTCCAGATTATGGATCGGCCGGAATTCGTCCACGTGCGGCAGGATGGTGCGGATGCCGCGCGCCTTGGCCTCGAAGCCATCGAAGCGCAGCAGCGGATTGAGCCAGACCAGGCGGCGTGCCGAACGGTGCAGCCGGTCGATCTCGAATTCGAGCCTGTCGTCCGGATCGCGCTCCAGCCCGTCGGTGATCAACAGCACGACCGCGCCTTGCGTCAGCACGCGGCGCGCCCACTTCTTGTTGAAGTCATGCAGCGAGGTGGCGATGCGCGTGCCGCCGGACCAGTCCATCACGCTGGCCGAGCACTGGCTCAAAGCCTCATCCGGATCCTTCGCTTTCAGGGCGCGCGTGATGTTGGTCAGCCGCGTGCCGAACAAAAACGAATGCACGCGCTTGCGCGCATCCGTGACCGAATGCAGGAAATGCAGGAACAACCGCGTGTACTGGCTCATCGAGCCCGAGATATCCAGAAGCGCGACGATCGGCGGCTGCTTGGTGCGCTGGCCGAGATACTTCAGGTCGATCAGCGCCCCGCCCGCCTTCATGCTGGCGCGCAAGGTGCGGCGCATGTCGATGATGTGACCATGCCGGTGCGGCGCCAGGCGGCGCGTTTTGACTTCATCGAGCGAGAGCACCAGCCGCTTGATCGCGTCTTTCGCCTGCGCGATCTCGGCCGCGCTCATCTGCGCGAAGTCCTTCTTCTGCAGCACCTCGCGGTCCGACACGGTCAGGCGCGCATCGAGCTCAACCTCGCGCTCTTCCGGCGGCTTGCGATCGTTCATGCCGGAGAACAGCGCCTCCTGCACCCGGCTGGCGCCGGCCTGCGGCGGCTCGGCGGCGGCCGCGGGCGCCTGCGGCGAGAGCATCGCGAGCAGCTTGTCGAGATAGGCGCGCTTCCTAAAGAACATCCGGAACGCCTGATCGTACAGCACCGAGTGCTCGTGCTTCTTCACGAACACGGCGTGCAGCGTCCAGTAGAAGTCCTCGCGCGTACCGACGCCGGCGGCCGTCACCGCGGCAAGCGCATCGAGCACGGCGCCGGGACCGACCGGAATGCCGGCCGCACGCAGCGCGCGCGCGAAATACACGATGTTCTGCGCGAGGCGGCCGTCGTTCTTGTCGCCGCCTCCGCTTGCGGGTGAGAGGGAAGAAATCATTCGGCTGCGACCGCCTCGATCTCAAGCAACCACTTCTCGTCAAAAATTCCCGTGATGATGGCCGTAAGCGCGATCCGTCGTCCACCGAGCACCTCGTCCCGGATGCGGCGATTGTCCAGCGCGTAGCGCCGGTCGGACAGGAAGATCGTCACCTTGATCAGGTTGTCGAGCGTGAGTCCGGCGGCGCGAAGCTGCGCTTCCACATTCGACCATGCAACCCGGCACTGGGTCGCAAAATCCTCGGGAAGCGAACCATCGGGGCGCACGGGAATCTGGCCGCTGATCATCAGCAGCCGCTTGAAATCCGTTACTTCAAGAGCCTGCGCATAGGCGCTGACGGACGCGACAGCATCGGGCGCATTGATAGGACGAGTCTGCATCGTTCACCCTGCCGCCCGCATCTCGGCATGCACGGCGTCGAGCAATTCCTTCGCGCGCGTGCCTTCGATGCGCGTGATGTCATCCTGATATTTCAGCAGCACGCCGAGCGTATCCGACACCATGGCTGGATCGAGCGCCACGACGTCGAGCTCAGTCAGCGCGGCGGCCCAATCCAGGGATTCCGCGACGCCCGGCGACTTGAACAGATCCTCTTTGCGCAGCGCCTGCACGAAACTCACGACCTCCTGCGACAGCGTCTTGGCGATGCCGGGCACCTTGGCGCGCACGATCTTCAACTCGCGCTCCGCGGTCGGATAGCCGACCCAGTGATAGAGGCAGCGGCGCTTGAGCGCGTCGTGGATCTCGCGCGTGCGGTTCGACGTGATGACGACGATCGGCGGATGTGTGGCTTTCACCGTGCCCATCTCGGGAATCGTCACTTGGTTATCGGCGAGCACTTCGAGCAGGAACGCCTCGAAGGCCTCGTCGGTGCGGTCGAGCTCATCGATCAGCAGCACCGGCACGCCGGCCGGATCGGGTTCGAGCGCCTGCAACAGCGGCCGCTTGATCAAAAAGCGCTCGGAAAACACGTCATGCGAGAGCCGGTCGCTGTCGACGCTGCCGACGGCTTCGGCGAGCCGGATCGCGATCATCTGCTCGGCGTAATTCCATTCGTAGACCGCCGCCGAAACGTCGAGGCCCTCATAGCATTGCAGGCGGATCAACCGCCGCCCGAGCGTCGAGGCCAGCACCTTGGCGATCTCGGTCTTGCCGACGCCGGCCTCGCCTTCAAGGAAGATCGGCCGCCCCATGCGCAGGGCGAGGAACAGCACGGTCGCGAGCGACCGGTCGGCAAGATAGTCGGCCTCTCCGAGCAGCTTGAGGGTGTCGTCGATGGAGGCCGGCGGCTTGATGGATTTCGAGGTCATAATCGGCAACTTACTCCGTCACGGCCGGGCCTGTCCCGCGCCGAAACACGACCCGTCCAAACGTGATGCCCGGGACAAGCCCGGGCATCATGCAGAGATATGATCGATGCAGGCGATCGGCAACAGCCGAAGTCTATCCATTCCCGACGTCGGTGCCCTCGGCCTCGGAACCCGGCGCTTCCGGCGCCTCGTTGGCCCGCGTCACGGCGCGGCGCGCCATCACGCCCACCAGATGGGCACGGTATTCGGCGCTGCCGTGGATATCGCTGTTCATGCCGTCTGCTGGAATCGTCAGGCCTTCGAGCGACTTCGGTGCAAAGCGCTTCTTGAGCGCCTCCTCGAACGACGGGACCCGGAACACGCCGTTGGCACCCGCGCCGGTCACGGCGACACGGATTTCCGAGCCGCGCTTTGACGCGAACACGCCGACCAGCGCAAAGCGCGAGGCCTGATTCTTGAACTTCTCGTAGCCGGCCTTCTTGGCGATCGGGAAGCTCACTTTGGTGATGATCTCGTCGCCCTCCAGCGCGGTCTCGAACATGCCCTTGAAGAAATCATCCGCCGCGTGCTTACCCTTGGTGGTGATGACGGTCGCGCCGAGCCCGAGGCAGGCCGCCGGATAGTCGGCATTCGGGTCATTGTTCGCGATCGAGCCGCCGATCGTGCCACGATGACGCACCGCCGGATCGCCGATCAGGCTCGCCAGGTAGGCAAGCGCCGGAAGGTGCTCCTTCACGACTGCCGAGTTCGCGACTTCGGCGTGGCGCGTCATCGCGCCGATCACGATGGAGCGGCCCTTCAGCTCGATGCCGGCCATCTCCGCTTCGATCGCATTGAGGTCGACGATATTGCCGGGTGAAGCCAGCCGCAGCTTCATGGTCGGAATCAGTGTCTGGCCGCCCGCGAGGATTTTCGCCTCCTCGAGCTTGCCGAGCATGTTCGAGGCCTGGCGCAGGCCGGTCGGCCGGTGGAATGAGAAATTGTACATTGTCGTCTCCTGATTACGCGGCCGCCGGACGGCTCGTGTTCACTTTCTGCAATGTGCGCCACACCGCCGCGGGCGTGGCCGGCATCGCGATGTCTTCTGTTCCCAGCGCATCCGTGATGGCGTTCATCACGGCGGCCGGCGCCGCGATCGCGCCGGCCTCGCCGCAGCCCTTGATGCCGAGCGGATTGGACGGGCATCTCGTCTCGGTCGTATCAATTTTGAATGACGGCAGATAGTCGGCACGCGGCATGGCGTAGTCCATGTAGGAGCCGTTCACCAGCTGGCCGTCCTTGTCATACACGGTGCCCTCGAACAGCGCCTGGCCGACGCCTTGCGCGATGCCGCCATGCACCTGACCCTCGACGATCATCGGGTTGATGATGACGCCGAAATCGTCGACCGCGGTCCAGCCCATGATTTCGGTGTTGCCGGTTTCCGGATCGATCTCAAGCTCGCAGATATGGCAGCCGGCTGGGAACGTGAAGTTGGTGGGATCGTAGAACGCGCCTTCCTTCAGGCCGGGCTCGAGCTCGGCGCCGGTGAACTTGTGTGCGATATAGGCGTTGAGCGCAACATCGCCCCAGGCCGCCGCCTTGTCGGTGCCGGCGACGGTGAACTTGCCGTCCTTGAACTCGATGTCGCCTTCGGCCGCTTCCAGCATGAAGGCTGCGACCTTCTTGGCTTTAGCTTCCACTTTGTCGAGCGCCTTGACGATCGCCGTCATGCCGACCGCGCCGGAACGTGAGCCGTAGGTGCCCATGCCGAACTGCACCTTGTCGGTGTCGCCATGCACGATCGAGATATTCTCGATCGGAATGCCGAGTCGTCCGGCGACGAGTTGAGCGAACGTCGTCTCATGGCCCTGTCCGTGACTGTGCGAGCCGGTGAGAACCTCCACCGAACCGGTCGGATTCACCCGCACCTCGGCGGATTCCCACAGGCCGACACCGGCACCGAGCGAGCCGACCGCCTGGCTCGGCGCGATGCCGCAGGCCTCGATGTAAGTCGAGTAGCCGAGACCGCGCAGCTTGCCATTGCGCGCCGAGTCGCGCTTGCGCTTGCCAAAACCTTTGACGTCGGCGATCTCCTGCGCCTTCTTCAGCGATGCCGCGTAATCGCCCGCGTCATAGGCCATGATCACCGGCGTCTGATGCGGGAAGGATTTGACGAAGTTCTTCTTGCGCAAGTCCGCCGGGTCCATGCTCATCTCGCGCGCGCCGACCTCGACCAGGCGCTCGACCACGAAGGTCGCCTCGGGCCGCCCTGCCCCGCGATAGGCATCGACCGGTACGGTGTTGGTATAGACCGCGTCGACCTCGCAATAGATGTTCGCGATGCCGTATTGGCCGGACAGCAGCGTCGCGTAGAGATAGGTCGGCACCGACGACGAGAAGGTCGACATGTAGGCGCCGAGATTGGCGATGGTCTTCGCGCGCAGCGCCGTGATCTTGCCCTCGGCGTCGAACGCCATCTCGGCGTGCGTGACGTGGTCACGGCCGTGCGCGTCAGTGAGGAAGGCCTCGGAGCGGTCCGAATTCCACTTTACCGGCCGGTTCACCTTGCGCGCGGCCCAGAGGCAGACGACCTCCTCGGGATAGATGAAGATTTTGGAGCCGAAACCGCCGCCGACGTCGGGCGCGATCACGCGCAGCTTGTGCTCCGGCGCCATGCCGACGAAGGCCGCGATGACGAGGCGCGCCACATGCGGGTTCTGCGAGGTGTTCCAGAGGGTCAGCGAGTCGGTGCCGGAATCGTAGTCGGCGAGCGCGGCGCGCGGCTCGATCGCGTTCGGCACCAGGCGGTTGTTGATAATGTCCAGCTTGGTGACGTGGTTCGCGGCCTTGAAGGCGGCGTCCGTCGCCTTCTGGTCGCCGAGATGCCACTGGTAGATCGTGTTGTTCGGCGCGACATCGTGGATCAGCGGCGCGCCGGCCGCTTGCGCCTTCGCGGGATCGGCCACCGCGGGCAGCACTTCGTAATCGACGACGAGCTTCTCGCCGGCGTCCTTCGCCTGACCGAGCGTCTCGGCGATCACCACCGCGACCGCGTCGCCAACATGGCACGCCTTCACGTTGGCGATGGCCGGATGCGCCGACATCTTCATCGGCGTGCCGTCTTTCGACGTGATCGCCCAGCCGCAGATCAGATTGCCGATCTTGTCGTTGGCAAGATCGGCGCCGGTCAGCACCGCAACGACGCCCGGCATCGCCTTGGCGGCCGCATTGTCGATCTTGCGGATCTTGGCATGTGCGTGCGGCGAGCGCACGAAGTGGATGTAGGTCTGGCCGGGACGCGAGATGTCGTCGGTGTACTGGCCCTTGCCGGTGATGAACCTGAAGTCTTCCTTGCGGCGGACTGCCGCGCCGATCCCGGTCGCGCTCATGGCGTTTCCTCCGTCGGGATGCGATTGGGTGTTTCCTGGTCTGCCTCTCCGGACAGATTAAGCCATTGCCTTTGCGCCGGCCGCGATCGCCTTGACGATATTGTGGTAACCGGTGCAGCGGCAGATGTTGCCCTCGAGCTCCTCGCGAATGGTCTTGTCGTCGAGGTCGTGGCCCTTGCGCTTCACCATGTCGACCGCCGTCATGATCATGCCGGGGGTACAGAAGCCACACTGCAGGCCGTGATTGTCGCGGAATGCCTCCTGCATCGGGTGCAGCGTCGCGCCATTGGCGAGCCCCTCGATGGTGGTGACGCTCGCGCCTTCCGCCTGCCAGGCGAACATGGTGCAGGATTTGACCGCCTTGCCGTTGACGTCGACGACGCAGGCGCCGCATTGCGAGGTGTCACAGCCGACGTGGGTACCGGTAAGGCGCAGCGTTTCGCGCAGGTATTGCACCAGCAAGGTGCGCGCGTCGGCATCGCCTTTGACGGGGTTGCCATTTACCGTCATCGAGACCGCAGGCATTCGCTCCTCCTCAGGAAAGCGGGGCCAAAGGCCCTCATTTTGATGCCGAAAACCGCGTACGGCGGGAATCCGGGACGAAATCGCGGCGTTTTTGCCTGAAATCGCTGTTTGGAACAAGAACAACTCTGAACCCGGGACGCCGCCGAGGTCAAGGGATGGCGCCGAAATATGCCAACGCCATAACGGCGCAGGAACGGAATCCGCACTCGACGGTTTATTCTCCGATTGGAGAAACCACATGGCTGCCAACCCGCAACGCCGCGACAGCGAGTTCGCCGACCTCGGCGATGGCCTCGACCGTTCCGATCTGTGGCTGTTTGGGCCGCTGATCGCTATTATCGTGGCGATGCCGCTGGCCATTATCGCGTTGACCAGCGCCGGCCTGTGGTTCGCCGCCACCCACGCCGACCTGACGGTGGTTCAGCGCCCGCCAGCGGATACCTTCGCAAGCCGCTGGGTCGAACCGTCGAAGCCGGAAAGCTTTATCCGCTGATAAATCAAGCGGCGGGCGGAGCGCCCGTTACGGCTGCGGCGAATTTCTGGAAAAACTCGTCCGCCATCTTCTTGGCGGCGCCATTGATCAGGCGCTGGCCGAGTTGCGCGAGCTTGCCGCCGATCTGGGCATCCACGCTGTAGCTCAGCAATGTGCCGCCGTCCTTGTCGGTGAGGCGGACGTCCGCGCTGCCTTTGGCAAACCCCGCAACCCCGCCCTCGCCTTCTCCGACGATCTTGTAGCCGTTCGGCGGATCAAGGTCGTTGAGCGTGACCTTGCCCTTCCACTTCGCCTTGACGGGACCGATCTTGGTGATGGCGACGGCCGAAAACGACGTGTCGGAGGTCTTCTCCAGCGACTCGCAACCCGGGATGGTCGCCTTGAGCGTGTCGGTGTCGTTGAGCTTTTCCCACACGGTCTCGCGGGGCGCGGCGAGTTGAACCTCACCAGTCATTGTCATGGCCATAACAGTATCTCCTTGAATTCTGCCGATAAGGCGCAACGGGCGCGCTCAGGTCAATGGTTCAATGCACCAATTGCCGCATGAATGCACGGATGGTAGCTAAGGCCTGCCTCCGGCGAAAACAATCTGCAAGAAAAGCGAGGAAAGATGCCGACGATCCAGTCCAGCGGCTGCCCGATCCATGTCGAGGTCGAGGGTCCGGAGAACAAGCCGGCGCTGATGCTGTCGAATTCCCTCGGCGCCACGCTGCATATGTGGGACCCGCAGGTTGCGGCGCTGACCGAGCACTTCCGCCTGGTGCGCTATGACCGGCGCGGGCACGGCAAGTCCGGCGTGCCGGCCGGCCCGTACAACATGGAAATGCTCGGCCGCGACGTGCTGGCGATCCTCGATGCGCTGAAGATCGAAAAGATGCACTGGTGCGGCCTCTCGATGGGCGGCATGGTCGGCATGTGGCTCGGCGCCAATGCGCCTGAGCGGATCAACAAGCTGATCCTCTCCAACACCTCGGCCTACATGGGCGCGAAGGATGTCTGGAACGATCGCATCAAGACGGTGCGCGAGAAGGGCCTCGGCGCGATTGTCGGCGGCACCATGGAGCGCTGGTTCACCCAGGACTTCCGCGACCACGAACCCGCGAAGGTCAAATGGATCAGCGATATGTTCCTCTCAACCAAACCGGAAGGCTTCATCGCCTGCGCCGAGGCGGTGCGCGACATGGACCACCGCGAGATCATCAAGTCGATCACCGCGCCGACCATGATCATCGCGGGCCGCCACGATCCCGGTACCACGGTGGAAGCGGCCGAGTTCATCCGCAGCCGCATCCCCCGCGCGAGCATGACCGTACTCGATGCCGCCCATATCGCGAATGTCGAGTTGCCGTACGACTACACCGACCGCGTGCTCGGCTTCCTGTTGCAGAAGTAGAACTGCGCATCCCGACATCAGAAGTTCCGGCGGAAAATTTGGAAAGCATTAAAGCGTGGGCATTAGCCTGCGCTTTACCGTATCGCTGTCCGGAGTTCCGTCTATGAGTCTCGTCCGCCTGGTCTATTTCAGCCGCAACAAGCTCGATACGTCGCGCGGCGCGCTGGCCGATCGGGTGACCGAGATCCTCTCCGCGTCGGTTGCCAATAACCGGCGTTCCGATATCAGCGGCGGGCTGGTTTTCAGCAGCGAGTGGTTCGCGCAAGTGCTCGAGGGCGACCGTGTGGCGGTTGCTGAGACCTTTACGCGCATCCAGCGCGATGCCCGGCATGGCGACGTCAACACCATCGAATGCCGGCTGGCCGATACGCGCCGGTTCGGTTTCTGGTGGATGGCGGCGGCCGGATGGTCGATGCAGAACGCGGCGCTGTTCCGGCAATATTGCGGGCGCGAAACCTTCGCGCCGTACCGGCTTGACGGAGACGCGGCCTGCGATCTGATCGCGGCAGTGCTGCATCAGCAGATGAACATGCCGCGCGAAAGCACCGCGCCGCATTCGCTGTCGGCCTTGCGCAATCCGGACGCCAAGACCGTGGCGCCGCGCTCGCGCATCGTATCGGCAGCCTGATTTCCCCTGTTGCCCATTCGCCGCCCACGCTTGCGGCGCGGCGCCGACGCGGCTTCAATCCCCGAACTCATCGGGAAAACCGGAATGCCGGGGTTTCAATATCGCTATCGCGGCCCACGCAACACGCCGCAGGAACGTGGCGGCAGGCCGCCGGTCTATTCGCGCACGCTCGAAAACAAGCACGCAATGATCAAGCGGGACGTGCCGATCAAGCTGCGCGACGGCGTGACGATCCATGCCGATGTGTTCCGCCCGGCAGGTGAAGCACCGGCGCCGCCGATCATCGCCTGGACCCCCTATGGCAAGCACATCCCATTCGACCCAAAGCGCTTCCTCAATGCCGAAGTGCGCGACGAGCACGTTTCGCAATACACCGCGTTCGAAGCGCCCGACCCGACCTTCTGGGTGCCACGCGGCTATGCGGTCGTCATCGTCGATACGCGCGGCACCTGGTATTCGGAAGGCACCGCGCACTTCCTCGCGCCCGAGGAGGCGCAGGACTTCTACGACGCGATCGAATGGGCGGGCACGCAACCCTGGAGCACCGGCAAGGTCGGGCTTTCGGGCGTCTCGTATCTGGCGCAACTGCAATGGCGCGTCGCCGAGCTGCAACCCCCGCACCTTGCGGCGATCAATCCATGGGAAGGCTGGACCGACACCTATCGCGAGGTCGCCACGCATGGCGGAATTCCCGATACGCATTTCTGGCCGGCGCTGTGGAATCGCTGGGGCGCAAGCTCGACACGCATAGAGGACCTTGAGGCCGAGACCGCCGAGCATCCGCTCTATGACGACTTCTGGCGTTCCAAGGCGGTGGACTTCTCCAAGATCACCGCGCCGGCTTTCGTGGTCGCAAGCTGGACCGATCAGGGCCTGCATTCGCGCGGCACCATCGAAGGATTCCGGCACATCGCGTCGAAACAGAAGTGGCTCGAAATCCATGGCCGCAAGAAGTGGGCCTACGTCCCTGAAAACGTGCGCAAGCTGCAGACCTTCTTCGATCATTTCCTGAAAGGCGAAGACAACGAGCTGAAAACCTGGCCGAAGGTCACGGTCGAAGTGCGTGAGCGTCATTCGATCGGCAGATTCCGCGCCGAAACCGAATGGCCGCTGGCGCGCACGCGCTACACGCCGCTGTACCTTAATGCCAACGGCTCAATGCAGCGTGAGCCCGCGCCGTGGCGACCTCGGTCGACTATGACGCGACGCCCGGCGGCACCGATCGCGCAGTCTTCGATTTCAGCTTCGATCAGCCAACCGAGATCACCGGCCACATCAAGCTGAAGATTCACATGTCGGCGCAAAGCGCGGACGACATGGACGTTTTCGTCGGCCTGCAGAAGCTGGATGCGAACGGCGCAATCGTGCCGTTTCCCTTCTATGCGCAGTTCGACGACGGGCCGGTCGCGCTCGGCTGGCTGCGCGCCTCGCACCGCGAACTCGATGCAGACGAGTCGACGCCCTGGCAGCCGGTGCACACGCATACGCGCGAGCAAAAACTCGCACCCGGCCAGATCGTGCCGCTGGAGATCGAGATCTGGCCGTCGGGGACAAGCTTTGCCACAGGCGAAACGTTGCGGCTGATCATTCAGGGCGACGACATCAACCGCTATTCGAGGGAGATCGCGCCGGTCTATTTCCGCCACGAGGCGAGCGTGAACAGAGGCCGCCATGTGCTACATGTCGGCGGCTCGTACGAGTCACATCTGCTGGTGCCGGTGATCCAAGAAAGATAGGAGCAATCAATCCGCGCGGACGTAGCTGAATGCAGGCTGCACCAAGTCATTCTGGACGAGATAGCCGCGTCCGTAGATCGCAAGCCGGCTCGCGATCACGCACAGCATCAGTTCGCCGATCACCTGTTGCAGCGGCTCGCCGCTGTAAATCAGGCCGGGCAGCGC
>JBBWZU010000090.1:0-2807 GCA_039649225.1 Hyphomicrobiales bacterium
GTGTTCCAGGACTTCTTCAGCGCCTTTGCGCCGTTCGACATCTCGCCGGCGCAGTTCTCCGTGCTCACCGTGATCGAGCGCAATCCCGGCTTGACCCAGACCCAGGTCGCCGCCGCGCTGGGCATCAAGCGCACCAACTTCGTCGGCCTGCTCAACGGACTGGAAAAGCGCGTGCTGGCGGAGCGGCGACAGGTCTCGGGCGACAAGCGCTCCTACGCGCTTTACCTCACGCCCGACGGCACCGCCCTGATGCGCAAGCTGCGCCCCGTGCTCAAAGCACACGAGGCCCGCGTGGTCGCGAAGGTCGGCGAAGCCGGCCGCGACCAGCTCGTGGCGCTGCTGCACGATATCGCGGACGCGGGCGACGTAGGCGAGCCGCGCAACGGCGCCGACATCAGGGGAGCGAAAGCTTCGCGAGCACCTCGGCCGGGATCGGCTGAGACTTGATCTTGAGCGGATCCGGCTCGGCCGGATCGCGCCCGACCCAGACGCGCGTCTCGAACGCCTCGACGGCGAGCGCGCCGCTCTTCTTTAGATGATGCGTGATATTGAAGCTGGAGCGCTTTGCCTCTGTCATCGTCGTCTCGATCGTCACGTCGTCGCCGAAGCGGCACGGGACCAGGAAGCGGGCACGCGTGTCGACCATCGGATAGCCGCTGAAACGAAAAGTCTCGAACATCTGCCACTTGGACAGTCCGGTCACGGCGGAAAACATCGCCGTCGTGCTCTCGTCGAACATTTCGAAATAGCGCGGATAGTAGACGATGCCGGCGGGGTCGCATTCGCCCCACTGGATGCGACGGGAGACGGTGTTGGTGATGAACGGCATGGCGGCTATTTCGGAGCCATGCGCAGCGAACCATCCAGGCGGATCGTCTCGCCATTGAGATACCGGTTCTCGATGATATGGCGTGCGAGCGCGGCGTATTCCTCCGGCTTGCCGAGCGCCTTGGGAAACGGCACCGACGCCGCGAGGCTCTGCTGCACCTCGTCGGACAGGCCCAGCAGCATCGGCGTGAGGAAGATGCCGGGCGCGATGGTGCAGACGCGAATGCCGAACTGCGCAAGCTCGCGCGCGGCCGGCAGGGTCAATCCGACGACGCCACCCTTCGACGACGCATAGGCCGCCTGGCCGATCTGGCCGTCATAGGCCGCAACCGATGCCGTGTTGACGATGACGCCGCGCTCGCCTTCCGCCAGCGGTTCGGTCTTGCTGCAATCGGCCGCGAACAGCCGCAGCAGGTTGAAGGTGCCTATGAGATTGATCTTGATCACCTTCTCGTAGTCGCCGAGCGGCATTGGGCCGTCGCGGCCGACGATGCGCTTCGGCGTGCCAACACCGGCGCAATTGAGCAGAATGCGCGCCGTGCCGAGCTTGGCGTTCGCCTCGTTCACGGCCGCTTCCGCGCTTGCCGCATCCGACACGTCGCATTTTACCGCAATGCCGCCGATCGTCTTCGCGTGCGCCTGCGCGGCATCCATGTTGACGTCGAGCAACGCCACCTTGGCGCCGGCTGATGCCAGCATCGCGGCGGTCGCGGCGCCGAGGCCCGACCCGCCACCGGTGACGATCGCGGCGTGTCCTTTGATGTCCATCTAGTTTTTCCTTGTTACACCCGTGTTCTCGATCAGCAGCGCGATGCCCTGCCCACCGCCGATGCAGGCAGATGCGATACCATAACGCAGCCCCGCGCGCTTCAGCTCACGCGCCAGCGTAACGGAAAGCCGCACGCCGGTTGCGCCCAGCGGATGCCCGATCGCGATCGCGCCGCCATTGACGTTGAGCTTGTCTTCGTCGAGGTCGAGCGCGCGCGCACAGGCCATCACCTGCGCGCCGAAGGCTTCGTTGATCTCGAAGCGGTCGATGTCGGAGAGTTTTAGACCGGCGCGCTCCAGCACGGCCTGGATCGCCGGCACCGGACCGATGCCCATGACCTCCGGCGGCACGCCCGCCGCGGCGCCCGCCACGATCCGGCCAAGCGGCACCTTGCCGTATTTCTTCGCGTAGGCCCCCGAGGCCGCGAGCGCGGCCGCCGCACCATCGACGATGGCGGAGGAATTGCCCCCAGTCTGCACCCCACCGAAGGCCGGGCGGATTTTCGCCAGTTGCTCGACGGTCGAATGGCGGATGTGGGTATCCCGATCAATGTCCTTCGCGTCACGCGCGAGCTTGATGCCGCGCGCATTGTAGCCCTCGCGCGCGAACTCCTCGGTCTTCACCGGCGCGATTTCGCCCGCCAGGAAGCCGGAGGCCTGCGCCGCCGCCGCGCGCTCAAAACTGCGCGCCGCATAGGCGTCCACCTCGGGCCGGGTGATCTGGTACTGCCGCGCCAGATTCTCCGCCGTATCGCCCATGGTGACATTCGCCGACACGTCCATCAGGGCTTCCCACAGGAAGTCCTTGAATTCGACCTGCCCCATCTTGAAGCCGCCGCGACTTGTGTAGGACGCGACCGGATTACGGCTCATCGACTCGGTGCCGACGCAGAGCGCGAGGTCGACGCCCCGGTGTGTGATGGTGTCGGCGGCCTGCATCAGCACCTCGATGCCGGTGCCGCACACCCGCTGCACCATATGCGCGGGGGTTTCGATCGGCACGCCGGAATAAAGCCCGATGTGGCGCGGCGTCAGATACGCATCAAAGCTCGCCTGCGCCATATTGCCGGTGATAACCGTGCCCACGTCGTCAGGGGACGCACCGGAGCGCGCAAACACCTCGCGCGCCGCCTTGATGCCAAGATCGATCGGCGAGATCGCCGCAAGGGCGCCATTGTAGTCGACGAATGGCGTGCGCACGCCGTCAAGCA
>JBBWZU010000148.1:0-5229 GCA_039649225.1 Hyphomicrobiales bacterium
GCGCCAGCTCGTCCATGAAGGACTCGGACGCAAACACGTTCGCATAGGCGCCGAGCGTGCGCAGCGCGGACACCCGGATCGGCATCTCCTGGATGAAATGATGCACGACCTTCTGGTTCGGGAAGTCGTAGGTCGGGACCGCGTTGCGGTCGCCACCGCCGGCCGGCGGCGGCGGGCTCGTCGGCTCGCCCATCCGTTGCGGCTCAGCCAGGTACCAGGCGGCGAGCACATTCGTGCCCTTGGTCGACTCAGGGCGCGTCGAATGCGTGTTGCTCCACAGCTCGTAGTTCCAGTCGACGATGTGCCCTTCCGCATCGAGCGCGGCCTTCGCCTGCATTGCCATCGCGGGACCGTACGGCTCCCAGGCGAACTCATCATCGCGCATCCATTGGAGCCGCACCGGCCTGCCCGGCAGCGCGCGCGCCAGCAGCGCGGCATCGAGCGCGACATCGTCGGCGCCGTTCTGCCCGTAGCAGCCCGAGCCCTCGGTGTGGATGCAGCGCACGTCGGCGGCCTGCATCTTCATCGCCTTGACGAGTTCGGCGCGCAACGGGAACACGCCCTGCGAATGGGTCCAGATCGTGAGCTTGCCGTCTTTAAGCTCCGCGACCGCCGCCGAGGGACCGATCGACGCATGCGCCATGTAGGGCTTGGTGTAGGCGGCTTCGATCACCTTCGGGGCGCCCGCCAGCAGCGGCGCCTGCTTCACGCCAAGGGTCTCGACCTTGGCGGGCAGTGACTTGAGATGTTCGAAGAGGTGCGCCGGATCGGGCAGGTCCGGCCCCGCCTTCCAGCCGCAGGCCTGCGCCAGCGCCTCGCGCGCCCACACCGCCTGCTCTTCGCGCTCGGCGATCACGCCCAGGAAAGAACCGTCGCGCACCACCGCGAGCACGCCGGGCATCGCCTTGACCTTGGCATCATCGAGCGAAACCAGCGTGGCGCCATATTGCGGCGGGCGCACCACGCGGCCATGCACCATGCCAGGCTGGCGGATGTCCTGCACGTACATCGCCTTGCCGGTGACCTTGCCGGGAATATCCTGGCGCGGGATCGATTGGCCGACGATTCTGTGCAGGCCGGCGGGCTTCGGCTTGACCGTCGCGGTCGCCTCGCGCTTGAGGTCGACGGCTGCCGCAAGTTCGCCATAGCTGACCGTCTTGCCGTTCGCCGCGCTGATCACGCCGTCCGCGACGCTGAGCGAGTCCGCGGCGGCGTCAAGCCGCCGCCCGGCCAGCTCGATCAACAGCGCGCGCACTTCAGCCGCCGCGAGGCGGAGCGCGGTGCCGGAATTCTCGATCGACTGGCTGCCCGACGTGACGCCCTCGTTCGGCGTGCGGCCGGTATCGGCGGTGATCATGGTCACGCGCGCGAGCGGCAGATCGAGCTCCTCGGCGGCGATCTGCGCCAGCGCCGTGACGATCCCCTGCCCCAGCTCGACCTTGCCGGTGAACACGGTCGCGCTGCCGTCCGGGTTGATGCGCAGCCAGGCGTCCAGCATCTTGTTGCCGGCAAGGCTGCCGGGGAGCGGTTTCGTTTGCGCCGGCACGGCGCCGGGATCGAGCGTGAAGGCGAGCACGATGCCGCCGATGGATGCGCCGAGACCTTTGGCAAAGCTGCGCCGTGTGAGGGAGATGTTCATGTCACGTCCTCCCGGCTTCATTGGAGGCGCGCAGCACCGCCTTGATGATGCGGCCATGCGTGCCGCAGCGGCAGAGATTGCCCGCCAGCGCCTCGCGCACCTCGGTTTCGCTCGGGCGCGGCTTGGCATCGAGCAGCGCTTTCGCGCTCATGATCATGCCGTTGATGCAGTAGCCGCATTGCGCCGCCTGCTCGGCGATGAAGGCGCGCTGCAAGGCGTGCGGCTTCTCGATGGTGCCGAGCCCCTCCAGCGTCGTGATCTCGGCATTGGCGAGCTGCCCGATGGTGGTGACGCAGGAGCGCACCGCCTGCCCGTCGATCAGCACCGTGCAGGCGCCGCATTGGGCCGCCCCGCAGCCGAACTTGGCGCCGTTGAGTTCAAGATCGTTGCGCAGCACATAAAGCAGCGGCGTGTCGGGGCTCGCCGGCACAGTCCGGCTCGCGCCATTGACCTTCAGGCTGACGGCCATCGGGGCTTACTCCCTTTAAATCGGCGCATACCGCCGTTGTAATTTGGGAGCATTCTAGCCTTCGGCGAACGCGCGTCGAGGGGGTTGCGGCCTGTGTCCCGTGCAGCGCACCCCGTCATGGCCGGACTTGTTCCGGCCATCCACGTCTTGTTCGCTGTTCTAAGTAAGTCAGGCGTGGATGCCCGGAACATCAGGGCGTTCACGCCCGTCTTCGACGGGCTATGTCCGGGCATGACGGAGCTTATTTTGCGCGCTAGCTCACCGCCGCTATATCGCCGCGCTCCCAGCCCTCGCGCGTTGCCGCGCGGAACGCCGCAAAGCGTCCCTCGCCGATCGCGGCGCGCATGCCGGCCATCAGGTCCTGGTAATAGACGAGATTGATTTCCGACAGCAGCATCGAGCCGAGCATCTCGTTGGCGCGGATGAGATGATGCAGATAGGCGCGCGAATAATCGCGTGCGGCAGCGCACGCGCTCTGCTCATCGAGCGGGCGCGGATCCTCGGCATGGCGCGCATTGCGCAGATTGATCTCGCCATGGCGCGTGAACGCATGGCCGTGACGGCCGTTGCGGGTCGGCATCACGCAATCGAACATGTCGATGCCGCGCGCCACCGCCTCGATCAGGTCTTCCGGCGTGCCGACGCCCATCAGGTAGCGCGGCCGGTCGGCGGGCAGCGCGGGCGCGACCTCCTCGACGATTTTCAGCATCACCGCCTGCGGCTCGCCGACCGCAAGCCCGCCAATGGCGTAGCCCGGAAAGCCAATGTCGGTCAGGCCGCGCGCGCTCGCGATGCGCAACGCCGGATCATCGCCGCCCTGCACGATGCCGAACAGCGCCCGACCCGGCGCCGCGCCCTCGAAGGCACGTTTGCAGCGCTCGGCCCAACGCAGCGAGAGCCGCATCGCACGCTCGATATCGGCGAGCGTCGCCGGCAATTTTAGGCACTCGTCGAGCTGCATCACGATGTCGGAGCCGAGCAGGTTCTGGATCTCGATCGCGCGCTCGGGCGAGAGCGCGACCATCGCGCCGTCGATATGCGAGCGGAACGTCACGCCGGTCTCGTCCAGCTTGCGCAGCTGCGACAGCGACATCACCTGGAAGCCGCCGGAGTCGGTCAAAATCGGGTGCGGCCAGTTCATGAACGCATGCAGGCCACCGAGCGCCGCGATGCGCTCGGCGGTCGGCCGCAGCATCAAGTGATAGGTGTTGCCCAAAATGATGTCGGCGCCGCCGGCGCGCACATCGGAGAGATGCACGCCCTTGACGGTCGCCTGCGTGCCGACCGGCATGAAGGCCGGGGTGCGCACGATGCCGTGCGCGGTCGTCACCTCACCCTGGCGCGCGGCGCCGTCGGTCGCGAAGACTCGGTAGCCGAAGTGCAGTTCCTGATCCATGCGCGGCGAGGCATATCACGATTTCGCCGAGCGCGATCGTTTGCCGCGACCGCGGTCGGTAGGGCGGGCAAAGCAACCCGCCGAAGCCTCGTGCGTAGGCGGGTCGCTTTGCCCGCCCTACGTTCCTTGTTCTATCTCGACCCGGCCACGGCCTCCTCGACCGCCTTGCTGTAGTTCGCCAGCATGCGCGCCCGCACCAGGATGTATTGCCTTTCCTCCGGCGTCAGGCGGCCGAGCGCTTCCTTGATTTCCACGGATTTCGGAACCTGCGGGTGCAGTTTTTCCGACAATTCGATGTAAAGGCGCGAGGGAAACAACAGCGCCATCGGGTCGATCGCCGCGTATTCGTGTATCATCGTCCTACTCCGTTCCACCGCATCGTGCTTTGCCCCCGGCGTGCTTGCACGATTGCGCTTGAGACCCTACGAGCGGGTTATGCGCTTCGTAGGTATTTTTACGCAATGCGATTTAACTTACGCGCGATGCAGCAGACACGCGTCCCCATAGGAGTAGAAACGGTAGTCATGCGCGATCGCGTGCGCGTAGGCGGCACGCATGGTTTCGAGCCCGGAGAAGGCCGCGACCAGCATGAACAGCGTGGAACGCGGCAAATGGAAATTGGTCAGCATCAGATCGGTCGCGCGAAAGTGATAGCCCGGCGTGATGAAGATCGCGGTCTCGGCGGCGAACGGCCGGATGGTGCCGTCGGCGGCGGCGGCACTTTCAATGAGGCGCAGCGAGGTCGAGCCGACCGCCACGATGCGCCCGCCGGCGCGGCGCGCCGCATTGAGGGCGTTCGCGGTCTCGTCACCGACAACGCCAAACTCGGCGTGCATCTTGTGATCTGCGGTATCGTCGGCCTTCACGGGCAAGAACGTGCCGGCGCCGACATGCAGCGTCACGGTGTGCAGCGCCACACCGCGCGCTTTGAGCCGCGTGACGAGTTCCTCGGTGAAATGCAGTCCAGCCGTCGGTGCCGCGACCGAGCCTTCATGTTGCGCAAAGAAAGTCTGGTAATCGGCGCGGTCCTCGGCGTCGGCCTCGCGGCGTGACGCTATGTAAGGCGGCAGCGGCATGTCGCCGCGCTCGGCGATCGCCTGGTCGAGCACCGGCCCGTGAAACGCGAAGGCCAGTGTGATCTCACCGCCCTCGCCTTTCTGTTCCACGGTGGCGTCGAGCTGGCCGAGAAAGCAGACCTTGCCCTCCTCGCCGAAGCGGATGGTGTCGCCGACGGCGAGCCGCTTGCCGGGCTTGGCGAAGGCGAGCCAGCGCGCGCCGTCGAGGCGCTTTATGAGATTGGCCTCGATGCGCGGTTCCGCGCCGCGTCCGATCCGCCGCCCATGCAGCGAAGCCGGGATCACGCGGGTATCGTTGACGACGAGCTGGTCGCCCGGCAGCAGCAGCTCGGGCAGATCGCGCACCGTGCGGTCGTCGAGTCCCTGCTCCGGCCGCACCACCAGCAGCCGCGCCGCATCGCGCGGCCGCGCCGGGCGCAGCGCGATCCGCTCGGGCGGCAATGGGAAGTCGAACAGGTCGGTGCGCATGCTATGGTCTTTGCCGCCGCAACATCCAGGGATCCGAGTTCATACCCGTGCCGTCCACCGCCGTCATCCAGGTCAAGCAGGGCATCGGCGACGTGATCTGGCATCTGCCGTTCATCCGCGCCATCGCGGCGGCGACACCCGAAGGCGCCGTGACGTTCCTCACCTTGCCGTCGACCCAGGC
>JBBWZU010000149.1:0-3488 GCA_039649225.1 Hyphomicrobiales bacterium
GCTCGATCCGGCTCATCGCCGCCATGAAATCCTTGCCCTCGCCGGCCCAGCGCGCCGAGTAGATGCCGGGCGCGCCATCGAGCGCGTCGACCACGAGGCCGGAATCGTCGGCAAAGGCCGGCAGTTGTGCTGCTTGGGCCGCCGCGATCGCCTTGATCGCCGCATTGGCCCGAAAGGTCTGGCCGGTTTCCTCAGGTTCGCCGAGGCCCAGGTCGCCCGCGGAAACGGCCTCGACGCCATGCGGCGCCAGCAGTTCCCGCATCTCGGCGAGCTTGCCGGGATTGTGGGTCGCGATCACGAGTCGGCCTGTGATTCGACGATGCATGCGCAATCAGACTACGCGACGGCCAGCTTCTGCAAGTCCACCAGACGCGCGACACCCTTGCGCGCCAGTTCCATCAGCGCCAGGAACTCGTCCTGCGAGAACGGCGTCTTTTCGGCGGTGCCCTGCACCTCGATGATGCGGCCGTCGCCGGTCATGACGAAATTGGCGTCGGTGTCGGCCTCGGAATCCTCGGCATAGTCGAGGTCCAATACCGGCGTGCCCTGATAGATGCCGCAGGAGATCGCGGCGACGTTGTCGCGCAGCACGTTGGCCTTGATCATGTTGCGGCTCTTCATCCACGCGATGCAGTCCGCCAGCGCCACCCAGGCGCCGGTGATCGAGGCGGTGCGGGTGCCGCCATCGGCCTGGATCACGTCGCAATCGACCGTGATCTGGCGCTCGCCGAGCGCTTCGAGATCGACGGCTGCGCGCAAGGAGCGGCCGATCAGCCGCTGGATTTCGACGGTGCGGCCGCCCTGCTTGCCGGCGGCGGCCTCGCGGCGGGTGCGTTCCAGCGTGGCGCGCGGCAGCATGCCGTATTCGGCGGTGACCCAGCCGCGGCCCTGGCCCTTCAGCCAGGGCGGCAGCCGTTCTTCCAGCGAGGCCGTGACCAGCACGTGGGTGTCGCCGAATTTCACCATGCAGGAACCTTCGGCGTATTTGACCACGCCGCGTTCCAGCGACACGGGGCGCAGCTGATCGGGCGCACGGCGGCTTGGCCGCATGGGAAATCCTTTCGAAATCGAGCGAAAATGCATTCGCGGTGCTTGTAGGAGGGGGCGTGCGCAGCGGCAAGGGCTTTTGGCCCCGTTTCGGGGACTAATGCGTGTTTGTCATTGGCCCGCCGGATCGACAGATTAGGGGTGTGAGGAGTTAATAGTGGCCCACCACGATCCGATCGGCCTGATCGCGCCGCATGCCGGGCTCGTCCAGCTCAACGAGCGATCACGCGACATTTTTCGTCAAATCGTCGAGAGCTATCTCGCGACCGGCGAACCCGTCGGCTCGCGCAATATTTCTCGCCTGATCGCGGTGCCGCTGTCGCCGGCCTCGGTCCGCAACGTGATGTCGGACCTCGAGCACCTCGGGCTGATCTATGCGCCACATACGTCTGCCGGGCGGTTGCCTACCGAACTGGGCTTGCGGTTCTTCGTCGACGCGCTGATGCAGATCGGCGACCTTACCGAACCGGAACGGGAATCGATCCAGAGCCAGCTCGCCTCGGTGGGGCGCGCGCAATCGGTCGAGGCGGCGCTCGGCGAAGCGCTGACGCGGCTCTCCGGCCTCACGCGCGCCGCCGCCGTTGTGCTGACCGCCAAATCCAATTCGCGGCTCAAGCACATCGAATTTGTGCGGCTGGAGCCGGAGCGCGCGCTGGTGGTGCTGGTCGGCGAAGACGGGCAGGTCGAAAACCGCGTGCTGGCGCTGCCGCCCGGCGTTCCCTCCTCGGCGCTGACGGAAGCGACCAACTTCCTCAATTCGCGGATTCGCGGGCGCACGCTCGCCGAAGCGCGGCTTGAGCTCGAAACCGCGCTGACGCAGAGCCGCGTCGAACTCGATCAGTTGACGCAGAAGGTGATCGCGGCCGGCATCGCCAGCTGGTCCGGCGGCGACAATGACGACCGGCAATTGATCGTGCGCGGCCACGCCAATCTGCTCGAAGACCTGCATGCGCTGGAGGATCTCGAACGCGTCAAGTCGCTGTTCGACGATCTCGAAACCAAGCGCGGCGTGATCGATCTGCTGGGCCGGGCCGAGCGCGCCGAAGGGGTGCGGATTTTCATCGGATCGGAGAACAAGCTGTTCTCGCTGTCCGGTTCCTCCACCATCATCGCGCCCTATAGCGACGCCGCGGGCCGCATCGTCGGCGTTCTCGGCGTGATCGGGCCGACGCGGCTGAACTATGCCAGGGTGATTCCGACGGTGGATTACGCTGCCCGGATCGTCAGCCGGATGCTGGGCGGCTAATCCGCCCGAATAGGGCCTCAATCCGGGCTGGTTGTGCTTGATTTTCGGCCCCTAAAGCACGATATCCCCGGCAGCAAATCCCCATCGAACCAGATACGTTTTTTGAGAAGGCAGTCTTATGACCGATCCCAACCGGCCGAGTGATGATGCGGTGAAACCGGCCCAGACCGGCGAGCCCGTGGTCTCAAAACCCTACATCATGCCCGACGATCCCGAGGAAGGATCGAATGAGGCCCTGACCAAGGAGCTGGCCGAGGCGCGCGACAAGATGCTGCGCACGCTGGCGGAAATGGAAAACCTGCGCCAGCGTACCCGGCGCGAGGTGGCCGACTCCAAAACTTACGGCATCACCGGCTTCGCGCGCGACATTCTCGATATCGCCGACAATCTGCAGCGCGCGCTCGACGCCATTCCACCCGAGGCCAGGGAGACCGCCGATCCCGGCATCAAGGCCTTCATCGAGGGCGTCGCGCTGACCGAGCGCTCGCTGCTCCACACGCTGGAGAAAAACGGCGTCAAGAAGTTCGATCCGTCCGGCGAGAAGTTCGACCCCAACGTCCAGCAGGCGATGTACGAAGTGCCCGACCCGTCCGTTCCGTCAGGGACGGTGGTTCAGGTCGTGCAGGCCGGCTTCATGATCGGCGAGCGCGTGCTGCGCCCTGCCCTGGTCGCCGTCTCCAAGGGCGGCGCGAAGGCCGCCCCGGCCAACAACGAACCGAACAGCGCGGCGTAACTAGACCCTCATGGTGAGGAGGCGCGTCAGCGCCGTCTCTGACGATGCTTTGCATCGCCAGGCGAACCATGGACGCCCCGCTGGTGCATCTCGGCCTTCATCCTTCGAGACGCGCGCAGGCGCGCTCCATGCCCGCCAATCAGCCGCGCGGATGAATGCCGTCGCGCACCGCGCGGAAGCGCGGAAAGGCCTTGGTCCAGTCGTCGCGCGGCGAGGAGCCGATGATGCGCATCGAGGTCTGGGCGCCGAACCGCACCCACGGCACGATGGTAACCGGCGTATTGTCCTTGCCGCTGGTGGCGTCGATCCGCGTCTCGTAGCCGGGCTGGCCATCGATGCGGACCGGCTCCGACATCGTGATCCTGCCGTCGCGCACGCCGGGAATGGTGGTCGCAATCTGCTGGGCAAAGCGGCCGCGATCATCGGGCGAGGCCGCCGTCGAGCCGATCAGGCCGATGATCA
>JBBWZU010000166.1:0-2787 GCA_039649225.1 Hyphomicrobiales bacterium
CGAAACGCTCCACCAAAATCGCGCGCGCGCCGTCCAGCGCCGCCGCGACATCAGCCACCTGCTTGTCGGCATCGACGAAGCTCGCCGCCACGGTTTGCGGATCGTTCTGCGGCTGCGTCAGCAGCAATTCGGATAACGGCGTAAGGCCGGCCTCGCGGGCAATCTCGGCCTTGGTGCGGCGCTTCGGTTTGAACGGCAGATAGATGTCTTCCAGGCGCCCCTTGCTGTCGGCGGCGAGGATCGCGGCTTCCAGCGCGGCATCGAGCTTGCCCTGTTCGCGCACCGAATTGAGAATCGCGGTGCGGCGCTCTTCCAGCTCGCGCAGATAGTTCAGGCGCTCTTCCAGCGTGCGCAATTGCGCGTCGTCGAGCCCCCCGGTGATTTCCTTGCGGTAGCGCGCAACGAACGGCACCGTTGCGCCGCCGTCGAGCAGCGCGACCGTCGCCTCGACCTGCTGTTCACGCACGCCGAGCTCTTCGGCAATCTGTCGATGAATGTTTGCCACGCGACACTCTTTCCCAACACCGTCGCGGCCAACCAAATCACCGGCCGCGGGGACGCCGCTTATGGACCATCGCCGCTTGATTCCTCAAGGCGAAGAAGCGGAGTTCCCATCACGCATGTGGACGAAAGCGTTCAAGTAACTCCGTCATGGCCGGGCTTGTCCCGGCCATCCACGTCTTTCTTCCTTAATTGCAGCAAAGACGTGGATGCCCGGAACAAGTCCGGGCATGACGGAGTGTTATTGAACGCTTTCGCGGAGATGAGCGGAATGTGTTTAGAGGCCCTTCTTCAACTTCTCGGCAACCATCGGGGCAAAGTAGGTGAGCACGCCGTCCGCACCGGCGCGCTTGAACGCGATCAGGCTTTCCAGCATCGCGCGCTCGCCGTCGAGCCAGCCGTTCTGTGCCGCCGCCATGATCATCGCGTACTCGCCCGACACTTGATAGACGAACGTCGGCATGCCGAACGCGTCCTTCACGCGCGCCACGACATCCAGATAGGGCAGGCCCGGCTTGACCATCACCATGTCGGCGCCCTCGGCGATGTCGAGCTCGACTTCGCGCAGCGCCTCGTTCGCATTGCCCGGGTCCATCTGGTAGGTGCGCTTGTCGCCGGTCAGCGTCTTGGACGAGCCGACCGCGTCGCGGAACGGGCCATAGAACGCCGAGGCGTATTTGGCCGCATAGGCCATGATCTGCACATGCGTGTGGCCGGCCGCATCGAGGCCGGCGCGGATCGCGCCGACGCGGCCGTCCATCATGTCGGAGGGCGCGATGACGTCGCAGCCGGCCTCGGCCTGCACCAGCGCCTGGCGCACCAGCACCGCAACGGTCTCGTCGTTGATGATCTCCTCGCCGCGCATCAACCCGTCATGGCCGTGGCTGGTGTAGGGATCGAGCGCGACGTCGCACAGGATGCCGATGTCGGGCACTTCCTGCTTGATCGCGCGGACCGCCTGGCAAATCAGATTGTCCGGATTGCAGGCTTCGCTGCCCGTGTCGTCGCGCAGGCCCGCCTCCGTGTAGGGGAACAGCGCGATGCACGGAATGTCGAGTTCGGCGGCGCGCACCGCCTCGCGCACGGCCTGATCGACCGAAAGCCGGTCGACGCCCGGCATCGAGGCGACGGGCACGCGTTTGTTAGAGCCATCCGTGATGAACAGCGGCCAGATCAAATCGTTGGTGGTGAGCACGTTCTCGCGCACCATGCGCCGCGCCCATTCGGACTTGCGGTTGCGCCGCATGCGTGTGGCAAGATCGAGCGGCGTCGCGCGCGGCGCCGGCGCTTCGGCCTCGATGGGGCGAAACCGCACAGTGCTTTCGAGCGGGCGGCCGTATTTGATCGCCATGGCATCCTCCGTGACCGGCTTCTTTTAACCGTTCCAGGGAGGGGGTGCCAGAGGCCCTGCGATCACACTGTCTCCCGCTCCATTGCGATTTCGGCTCCCAGGCTCTCGCGGTCGCGGTAGATCGACGCCACCGCCAGCACCCTGCCGTTACGGCGGTAGCGCAGGATGCAGTCCTTGGCCCCGATATCGCCCGCGATCGCGATGTCATCCCATTTTTCCGCATGTCCCACATAGCTGATCGGCACGTCGTAGTGCTGGCTCCAGAAGAACGGCACGGCACTGAACGGCTGGTTCATCCCCATCATGTTCAGCGCGGCGGTCTGGCCCTGCCGCTCGGCCACGACCCAGTGCTCGACGCGGATGTGCTCGCCCGAATGCGGATCGGGCCAACGTGCGATGTCGCCGGCCGCGAAGATGTTCGGCGCGCTGGTCCGCAACTGCGTATCGACCATCACGCCGCGATCGACGGCGAGACCGGCCTTTTCGGCCAGCGCGATGCGCGGCCGCACGCCAACGCCCGTGACCACGAAATCCGCATCGAGCATGACGCCGCTCTTGAGCTTGACCTGATTGGCCGTGATCGCCTCGGACGTGTCTTCCAGATGGAAGACGACGCCGTTTTCCTCGTGCAGCTTGCGCACGAAGTCGCCCATCTGGGCACCGAACACGCGTTCGAGCGGCTGTTTCTCCGGCGCCACCACATGCACTGCGACCTTGCGGGCGCGCAGCGAGGCCGCGACCTCGAGGCCGATGAAGCTTGCGCCGATCACGACCGCGCGTTTGGCGCTGCTGGCTGCCCGGATGATCGCGCGGCAGTCGTTCAGCGTGCGCAGCACATGCACATGCGGCAGGTTCGCGCCCGGGATGGGAAGGCGCACCGGCTCGGCGCCGGTCGCGAGCAGCAGCCGGTCGTACGGGACCGTGCCGCCGTCGGC
>JBBWZU010000175.1:0-6743 GCA_039649225.1 Hyphomicrobiales bacterium
AGGTTCGGCGCGTATTCGGCGACCATCACGCCGGCCTTGGCCGGGACCAGCATCGCGATGCCGCGCGCCTGCCCAAGCTTGAGCGTCGCGGTCGCATCGCGATTGACGAAGGTCGCCTCCACGGCGGCCTCGTCGGGACGGAATTCGTCGACGATACGGGTCAGCCCGTCATGGATCGTGACCAGCCGCTCGGCCAGCGAGAGCTTTTCGTTGGTCTCGACCGTACCGCAGGCCACGTAGATCAGCCGGTTGCCCTCGCAAGCGATCATGCCCCAGCCGGTGCGCCGGAGGCCGGGGTCGATGCCGAGAATGCGAATCGCCTGTCCCATGGTTCGCGTTCAATAGCACGGCCTAGTGCGGTGGGCGCGCCGCCGGGAAATTTCGGCTAAGGTTGCGCTCTCAGATTCTCCCGGCCGGGACCCTCACGTGACCGAACTTCCTGACATGGCGGTCTTCTCGGCCGCGCTGGCGGACCGTCGCTTCATTGCCGCCGTCGCGATCGCGGCGCTGTCCGGCTTCGTGCGCGGATTTTCCGGTTTCGGCTCGGCGCTGATCTACATTCCGCTGATCGCGGCCGTCTACGAGCCGCGCATCGCCGCGCCGACGTTGCTCCTGATCGATCTTGCCGGCAGCGCGCCCTTCACGATCCGCGAGCTGCCGCGCTGCAATTGGCGCGAGGTCGGGCCGATCACCATCGCGGCGGCGCTCGCCGCGCCGATCGGCGCCATGGCGTTGGTGCTGGCCGATCCGATCGTGCTGCGCTGGATCATCGCGGCGATCTCCCTGTGCCTGCTGGCCGTGCTGGCATCGGGCTGGCGCTATCGCGGCAAGCCGACTTTGCCGGTGACGACCGGGGTCGGCATCATCGCGGGGCTCGGCAGCGGCGCCGTGCAGATCGCGGGACCGGCGGTGATCATCTTCTGGCTCGGCAGCGCCGACGCAACCGCCGTCGTGCGCGCCAACCTGATGGTATTCTTCCTGCTGATGGGCGCGATCACCGCCGTGATCTATCTGACGCAGGGAATCCTTGGCGCCGACGTGCTGGCGCTGTCGGTGCTGCTCGGCCTGCCCTTCATGATCGCGATGTGGCTCGGCGCCCGCTGGTTCCACGGCGCATCCGACGAGACCTACCGGCGCGCCGCCTATCTGATCATCGTCGCGGCCGCGATCGTCAGCCTGCCGCTGTGGGACGGGTGGTTGCGCTAAGCACTCATCTTGGCGACCAGCGCGTCCGATACCTCGAAATTGGCGAACACGTTTTGCACGTCATCGAGATCGTTGAGGATGTCGATCAACTTGAGCAACTTTTCGCCCTGCTCGTCGTCGACCGGGACGGTGTTCTGCGGCTTCCAGGTGAGCGCGGCCTTGCGCGGTTCGCCGAACTTGGCTTCCAAAGTCTTGGCGACCTCGCGCAGCGACTCCGGCGTGGTGTAGACCTCGTGGCCGTTCTCGCCCGATTGAACATCCTCGGCGCCGGCCTCGATTGCGGCTTCCAGCATCGCATCGGCGGAGGCGATCTTGGCGTCGAACTCAACGGCACCGACATGATCGAACATGAACGACACCGCGCCGGTCTCCGCGAGGTTGCCGCCGGCCTTGGTAAAGCTCGAGCGCACGTCGCTGGCTGAACGATTGCGGTTGTCGGTCAGCACCTCGACGATGACCGCGACGCCACCCGGCCCGTAACCCTCGTAACGGATTTCCTCGTAGTTTTCCGCGTCGCCGCCGCTCGCCTTCTTGATCGCGCGATCGATATTGTCCTTCGGCATGCTCTCGGCGCGCGCCGCCAGAACCGCCGCGCGCAGGCGCGGGTTCATCGCCGGATCGGGCAGGCCGAGCTTGGCCGCAACGGTAATTTCGCGCGACAGCTTGCCGAACATCTTGGAGCGGACGGCATCCTGCCGCCCCTTGCGGTGCATGATGTTCTTGAATTGTGAATGGCCGGCCAAGGCTGCCTCCAAGGAAAGTTCGCGCGCCGCAATGGGGCGCGTTATATGACCGGCCGTCGCGAAAATAAAGCCGCCGCCCTACGCTAGCTGCTGCATTTTGCGCGAACCTGCTGCGGATCGCGCTTGCGCCGCGTCAATTCACGCAGCACCGCGCTCATCGCCGGCGCACAGCGGTCATCTTGCGCCTTGTCGGCGCCGATCGCGGCCTGCCACACCAGCTTGGATACCGTACAGAGGCCACGGTCAATGTCGACATTGCTGTAGCGCTGGATACTGCCGTCCTTCGCGGCCAGCGTGATCTTGTCACAGTCGCTGACGTCTTGCGCGCGGGCTGTGAGGCAGGCCGCCATCAGCACAGCCACAACGATGAGAGTACGCATCAAGGTCTCCGGACCTGGTTTAAGAAAATTGCTAGGCCCAGAAGCCGGGCAGTGCCTCGGACAAATGCCCGCCGAGCCGCACCGGCGCAACACGCAGCGCAAGGCCGGTCGCATCGTCGGTCTCGACCGCAAGCGCGCTCAAGGTCGCCGGACCACCGGCGGGCTCGAACTTGCCCGACGGGATGCGGCGCACGAAGCGCTGCAGCGGCTCGGTCTTGTTCATGCCGATAACGGAATCGTAGTCGCCCGTCATGCCGACGTCGGTCATGAAAGCGGTGCCACCCGCGAGCACGCGATGATCGGAGGTCGGCACATGGGTGTGGGTTCCGACCACCAGGCTCGCGCGGCCATCGCAGAAATGCCCCATCGCCTGCTTCTCGCTGGTCGCCTCGCAATGGATGTCGATCACGATCGCATCGGCGGCGCCTTTCAGCGGACAGGCGGCAAGCTCGCGGTCTACCGCCGCGAAGGGATCATCGAGTGGGTCCATGTAGATGCGGCCCATCGCATTGATGACCAGCACGCGCGCGCCGTTGCGCGCATCGAACATCGCCATGCCGCGTCCCGGCGTGCCCGGCGGGTAATTCAGCGGGCGGATCAGCCGCGGCGCGCGCGCGATGAACACCAGCGCCTCGCGCTGATCCCACGAATGATTGCCGAGCGTGATGGCGTCGGCCCCGGCGTCGATCATCTCGTTGTAGATCGCCTCGGTGATGCCGAAGCCGCCGGCGGCGTTCTCGCCATTGACGATAACGCAATCGAGCTTCCAGTCGCGGATGAGGCCGGGCAGCCGGTCGAGAACGATCGTACGTCCGGAGCGCCCCACCACGTCGCCAACGAAAAGAAGCCGCATCCCGTTTATCCGCGCAAATCGATGATCTCGCGCTCCGTTAGCACGAGATCGAGGCGCGCGTCGCGCGGCGTGACCGGGACTTCGGCGATTTCCTGCGCCGCGTAGGCGATGCCGACCGCTACCGTGGGCTTCATGGCGCGCAATTTTCCGATGGTCATATCGTAGTAGCCCGCGCCATAGCCGATGCGATTCCCGTGCCGGTCGAAGGCAAGCAGCGGCACGATCAGAATATCCGGTGCGACCTCAAGCGCGTCTCCTTTAGGTTCACGGATACCCCAGACACCCGCATCGAGCGGCGCGCCGAAACTCCAGGCGCGCATGATCAGCGGCCTGCCTTTGCCAGCCACGACGGGAAGCGCGAGCTGCGCGCCTTGGTCGGCCAGCTTGCGCATCAGCGGGACCGGGTTGATCTCGCTTTTCAACGCAGAAAACCCCGAGACGATCGTGCCAGGCGTGATTGCGATCGGGAACGGCCGCGCCGCGATGGCCTCGGCGGCCTTGCCGCGTTCGGCCGCAGGCAATGCGTCGCGCCGCGCGACGGCCTCGCGGCGAATGGTCTTTTTCAGATCGTCGAAGCCAGGCGCGTCAATCACGTCAAACTCCGTCGTGCGCGGACAGGCCGTCCGCAGGACGGCGTCGCTTCGCTCGCCTATGCGGCGCGTCCACGTCTTCCTTTGCAAATACCAAAAACGTGGATTGGCCGGGTCGTCGGGGCGTTACGCCGCTCTTCGACGGGCTATGCCCGGCTATGACGAACCGAGGGAATGCGCGAAAGGAAAGAAGTGCGGAGCCGCAAAAGCCGTCGGAATTCGACCCCGGGAACCTACATAAGTAGGTGGGCGCCATATGTCCGGGCCCACGGGCCCGGTCAGGGACAGCTCCCTTCGAGATCGTAAGGCCCCGGGAGTATGTTTCCAACGCACCCCGCAGCCCCGCCCGACCAATGTAGTCGCCGCGGCTCGCTCCTGCCAGCTTTCTTTGCGCGCGCAGGAATATCGGTCAGCCCATCGCGATCTTGCCGGTGTCGTGGGCGCCCTGGTTGAGGCTGCGCGTCACGTGCTCGATGCGTTCGGAGGCGGAATTGAGCGCCGCCGAAATGGCGGTCTGCGTCGCCTGCGCACGCTCGGCGGAAGCGACGCGCGCGTCCTGCAGCGCGGTCAGTTCCTCTTCGAGACGGCGCACGCGCTTGGCGGCTTCCATCAGCTCATCGCCGACGGTCAGCGCCGCCATCACGATCAGCCGCATGTCGCCGATGGCGCCGAAACTGGTCTTGAGCTGCTCGACGCGGCTGTCGAGGTCCTGGGCAAGCCGCATCAGGTGCTCTTCTTGTCCATCCTCGCAGGCCATACGGTACTGCTTGCCATGGATGGTTACGACGACGTGCGTCATGTCGGCTCCGCCTCGAGCACCGAGCGGATATTGTCGATCGCGACATCGAGGCGGTGCGCGATCTCCCGGTTCGCTGATTCGAGCCGGCGCGAGCGCGCGGCCTGTTCGTCGAGTTCGGAGGCGAGTTTCGAACGGTCGGTGCCGAGCGCATGCACCTGCGCGGCAAGCGCGTCTTCGCCCCGGTCGGTGTCGCGACGGCGATCGAGCGCGGCTTCGAGTGCGTCGAGCGCCGCCGCAAGCCGCCGTGTTGCCGCCTCAATTGCGCTCGCGTCAGCCATCGTCTCCCCATCGCGCGCACGGCCCACCGCCGGCGCGCGCCATAAAATCCGTGGAGCGCCAAGGATTTGGAATGACAAACTTACGGTGCGCCCCGCCGCGCCGTCAACGCTCACCAAACATGCTGGCAAAACAATGTCGCAACATGTGGATTGCGTGGCTCATTCTGGGACTCCTTAAGGCGGCGAATCAACAAAAGCAGACAGTGTTCGGGCGCGTGAACGTCGGGCCGCAACCCACAGGAAGGCTTGACCGTGTGCTTTGATTCATGGGGCGCAGGTGCTATCCACCCCCGTTTCTCAAAGGACACGATGATGAACGCACCTGCTTCGCGCGCCGACCATGACCGCATGGCCAATGCCATCCGGGCGCTTGCCATGGACGCGGTCGAGCAGGCGAAATCCGGCCATCCCGGCCTGCCGATGGGCGTGGCCGATATTGCAACCGTGCTGTTCACGCAGTTCCTGAAGATCGATCCCGCCGATCCGAAATGGCCGGACCGCGACCGCTTCGTGCTGTCAGCCGGTCACGGCTCGATGCTGCTTTACGCCCTGCTCTACCTGCTCGGCTCGGACACGATGACGATCGACCAGATCAAGCGATTCCGCCAGCTCGGCTCGCTCACGCCCGGGCATCCGGAAAACTTCGTAACGCCGGGCATTGAGACCACCACGGGTCCGCTCGGCCAAGGCCTCGGCAATGCCGTCGGCATGGCGATCGCCGAACGGCATCTGGCGGCGCAGTTCGGCGACATCATCGATCACCATACCTACGTACTCTGCTCCGACGGCGACCTGATGGAAGGCATCAGCCAGGAGGCGATTGCGCTCGCCGGCCATCTCAAGCTCAACCGGCTGGTCGTTCTGTTCGACGATAACGGCATTTCCATCGACGGCCCGCTCTCGCTCGCCGACTCGGTTGATCAGGTCAAGCGCTTCGAAGCGGCCGGCTGGACCGCGTCGCGCATCGACGGACATGATCCGCAGGCGATCGCGGCCACAATCGCGGCGGCGAAGAAATCCGACAAGCCGACCATGATCGCGTGCAAGACCACGATCGGTTTCGGCGCGCCCACCAAGGCCGGCAAGTCGAGTGCGCACGGCTCGCCGCTCGGCACCGACGAGATCAAAGGTGCGCGCCAAAAACTCGGCTGGACCGCGCCGGCGTTCGAGGTTCCGGCGGAGATCCTCAAGCTCTGGCGCGATGCCGGACAGCGCTCGCAGGACGTGCACAAGGCCTGGAATGCCCGCTTTGCCGCATTGCCGGCCGACACGCGCGCCGAGTTCGAGCGCCGCCAGAAGGGCGATCTGCCGAAAAGCCTTGGCGATGCCGTGCGCGGCGTGAAGGAACAGCTCGCCGCGGCGCCAAAGGATATCGCGACCCGCATCTCGTCGGAGTTCGCGCTGGAAACGCTCACCGCCGCCGTCCCCGAAATGGTCGGCGGCTCGGCCGACCTCACCGGTTCGAATAACACGCGCGCCAAGGCGATGAAGCCGCTCGCGGCGCCTGACTATGCCGGCACCTTCATCCATTACGGCATCCGCGAGCACGGCATGGCAGCCGCCATGAACGGCATGGCGCTGCACGGCGGCGTGATCCCGTACTCCGGCACGTTCTTGGTGTTCGCCGACTATTGCCGCCCCGCGATCCGGCTTGCGGCGCTGATGGGCGAACGCGTCATTCATGTGATGACACACGACTCGATCGGGCTTGGCGAAGACGGCCCGACGCATCAACCGATCGAGACCCTCGCGGCACTGCGCGCGATCCCGAATTTGCACGTGTTCCGCCCCTGCGACGTGGTCGAGACGCTGGAGTGCTGGCAACTCGCGCTGGAAAACCGCGATGGCCCGAGCGTGCTGGCGCTGACGCGGCAGAACCTGCCGCAGCTGCGCA
>JBBWZU010000184.1:0-6119 GCA_039649225.1 Hyphomicrobiales bacterium
TTCATGCCGGCCATCGGCTCGTCGAGCAGCAGCAGATCCGGCTCCATCGCCAGCGCGCGGCCAAGCTCGACGCGCTTCTGCAGGCCATAAGGCAGCACGCCGACGGGGACCTTCCGGATATGCGGAATCTCCAGAAACTCGATGATGTCCTCGACGCGCTTCCTGTGCTCGACTTCTTCCGCCATCGCGGGTCCATGGCGCAAAAGCTGCCAGAAGAAGTTGCGGTTCATCTTGAGCGAGCGGCCCGCCATGATGTTGTCGAGCGCCGTCATGCCGCGGAAGAGCGCGACGTTCTGGAAGGTGCGCGCAATGCCGCCGAGCGCGGCCTCATGCGGGCGCATCTTGGCGCGCGTCCGTCCCTTGAAGGTGATGCGGCCCTTCTGCGGATGATAGAAGCCGTTGATGACGTTGAGCATGGACGTCTTGCCGGCGCCGTTCGGCCCGATGATGGCGCGGATTTCGCCCTTGCGGATGTCGAGCGACACGTCCGAGATCGCGCGCACGCCGCCAAACGCCAGCGACACACTCTCGATCGAGAGGATCATGTCGCCGGCGGCGATGTCGCTGGAGGTCGGCGACCTCACGCCGCCTGCTCCATCGCGGCCGCGGGCACCGGATAGGTCTTCGTGCCGCGGATCGCGACGCGCGCGGCAAGCACGCCCTTGCGGCCGTCCTCGAACGTCACTTGCGTCGAGATGTCGGCCAGCTTCGAGCCGTCATAGAGCGCCGTCACCAGCGCGCCATAACGGTCGGCGATCAGGCCGCGCCGCACTTTCATGGTGCGGGTCAATTCGCCGTCGTCGGCATCAAGCTCCTTGTGCAGCACCAGAAAGCGCTTGATCTGCGAGGCCGCCATCAAGGGCTCCTCGGCAAGCGACTTGTTCACCGCGTCGACGTGGCTCGCCAGCATCTCGTAGACGCGCGGATGGCCCGCCAATTCCTGATAGGAGCCGTAGACGACATTGTTGCGTTCGGCCCAGGAGCCGACCGCCACAAGATCGATGTTGAGCATCGCGGTGACGTCGTCGCGCCCATCGCCGATCGCGACCGCCTCCTTGATGTTGGGATAGAACTTGAGCTTGTTCTCGATGTATTTCGGCGCGAACAGGCTGCCGTCCTTCAGCCGCCCGACATCCTTGGCACGATCGATGATCTTCAAATGCCCGGTCTTGGAGTCAAAGAAGCCGGCGTCGCCGGTGCGCACCCAGCCGTCCGGCGTCTTGGTCTCGGCGGTCTTCTCCGGGTCCTTGTAGTAGCCCTGGAACACGCCCGGCGACCGGAACAGCACTTCGCCATTGTCGGCGATCTTCACGTCGACGCCGATGTTCGGCTTGCCGACCGTGTCGGCGTAGATCTCGCCGTCCGGCTGCGCCGTGATGTAGACCGAGGCTTCGGTCTGCCCGTAAAGCTGCTTCAGATTCAGCCCGAGCGCGCGGAAGAAGCGGAAGATTTCCGGCCCGATGGCCTCGCCCGCCGTATAGCCGACGCGAATGTTGGTGAGCCCGAAGCGGTTCTTGAGCGGGCCGTACACGAGAACCTCGCCGAGCGCATAGATCAGCCGCGCCATCAACGGCACCGGCTCCTTGTCGAGGATCTTTTCGCCCCACCGGCGGGCGTGCCCGACGAAGTAGTGGAACATGCGGCGCTTGAGCGCGCCGGCGTCCTCCATGCGCACCATCGTGAGCGTCAGCATGGTCTCGAACACGCGCGGCGGCGCGAACGCATAGGTCGTGCCGACCTCGCGGCGGTCTTCGACCACGGTCTCGGCCGCCTCCGGGCAATTGACGCAGAAGCCCGCCACATAGTGCTGCGCATAGGAGAACAGATGATCGCCGACCCAGGCGAGCGGCAGATAGGCGATCACTTCGTCTCTTTCATCGAGATTGTCGAACAGGTTTCCGTTGCGCGCCGAGATGACCATGTTGTCGAACGACAGCATGACGCCCTTCGGCCGCCCGGTGGTGCCCGAGGTGTAGAGGATCACGGCCAGATCAGAGCCTTTGCCCTGCGCGACGGACGCCTCCCATGCGGCGAGCCGCGCCGGATCGAGCTTCTCGCGCCCGGCTTTCTGGGTATCGTCGATCCAGGCAAGCTGCGCCCGATCGTAGTCGCGCAGGCCGCGCGGCTCGTCGTAAACCATGTGGCGCAGGGTCGGGACGCGATCCGCGATCGACAGCACCTTGTCGACCTGCTCCTGGTTTTCCACGACCGCGAGCGTGACCCCGGCGTGCTCCAGCACGTAGGCCATCTCGTCGGCAACCGAATCCGCATAGACCGGCACCGGCACGGCGCCGAGCGCCTGGCCGGCGCACATCGCCCAATAAAGCCGCGGCCGGTTGGCGCCGATGATGGCGAATTTATCCCCGCGCCGGAGGCCGAGCTCAGCCAGGCCGCCCGAAAAGGCGCGCACCTCGTCCAGCACCTCGGCCCAGGTCCAGGACTGCCAGATGCCGAGATCCTTGTGGCGCATGGAAATGCGTGCGCCCCGCACCTGCGCATTGTGAATCAGGAGCTTCGGAAACGTGTCCGCCGCGCCGGCGTGGTCATCAGCCAAGACGCCGTCCTCTCCCTGTATGCCGCTCGGATGGCCAACCATCCGCTGTTCCCGCGCCGCCGTTATCCGGCGGTCATTGCATCATTGCGGCATATGAAAGGAGCCAGACGGGAGGGTCAAGTCACGAAGGAAGTTAACGCGTTGGCCTTTCGTCACGGTGTCGGTACCGCAGTGCGAAAACGACCAGTGTTGCAGAGTTATTTTTTGGCTGGCGCCGGAAGGTGCATCGCGATGCCGGCATGTTGGCCCGCATCACGCGTCTCGGTGCCGAGCATGGCCCCCAGCGCGCTGCGCAAATTGGCATGGCGGAAGACAAAGCCGCTCTTGAGCGCCTTCTCGGGGACGACGCGCTGGCCGCCGAGCAGCAACTCGTCCGCGACACCGCCAAGCAACCGCAGCAGCGGCGCAGGAATCGCCAGGAATGCCGGGCGGTGCAGCGCATGGCCGAGCTCGCGCGTGAAGGTCGCATTGCGGACCGGCTCCGGCGCCGTGGCATTCACCGGACCCTTGAGCGCCGGATCGGCCATCGCGTGCGCGATCAGACGGATGAGATCGTCGCGCTCGATCCACGACATCCACTGTCGTCCCGCCCCGAACGGTCCGCCAAGCCCGAATTCGAACGGCGCGAGCATATTGGCCAGCATGCCGCCCTCGGTACCGAGCACGAGACCGATGCGCAAGCGCACGACGCGGACACCGAAGCGTTCCGCCTGCACGGCGGCGCGC
Organism: Hyphomicrobiales bacterium; assembly: GCA_039649225.1. Classification (GTDB taxonomy): domain Bacteria; phylum Pseudomonadota; class Alphaproteobacteria; order Rhizobiales; family Xanthobacteraceae; genus PALSA-894. The sequence continues at coordinate 3,281 of JBBWZU010000184.1, forward strand.
TCCCAGTCGGCGCAAAGCTGGCGCGAGAAGCACATCCGCCCGTCGGAGCTTTCGGTCAGCGTCTCGTCGCCCTGCGGACCGTACCAGCCGATGGCCGAGCCGTTGATGAGGACTTGGGGCTTTTCGTTGAGCCGCTTGATGAGGCGCACGACATTGCCGGTCATGCGCAGGCGTGAGGCAAGGATGCGGTGGCGCTTGCCGACGGTCCATGGACCGTTCGCGATCGGCTCGCCGGCCAGATTAACGATCGCGTCGATATGCGTGTCGTCGGGCAACTGCGACAGGCCGGTGATGAGGCGGAACGGCGGCGTCAGCGCCGCGGCCCTTGCGGGATCACGCGCCAGCACGATCACTTGATGTCCGGCCGTGGCCAGCGCCTGCACCAGACGGCGGCCGATAAAACCGGTCGCTCCGGTGACGAGCACAGTTTGCCGCGCGGGCAGTGCCGTGACGAGGTCTTCCGGCGGCGCGACCATCGCGTCGGAGCGGCGTGAGGCCAAGAGATCGCGCAAGCCGAAGATCGCGGCGCCGAGTGCGGCACATGCCATCAGCGCGCTCCAGTATCCGTGTGTCGCAACGTGCAGCGCGGTCGGCTCGTGCGCCCACGCGATCAGCATGGGGACAGCAAGAACCAGAATAGCCCCGTAGTTGATCGCCAGCAGCGTGTGGTTCACGCGCTCGGTCGCGGGCAACTTGCGGCTCAGGTCTTCCTCGATGAAGTCCGCCAGCGTGATGAACACCTCGACGACCAGCACCGCCATGGCGGCGAACGCAAACAGCCCATGCACCTGGAAAAATCCGAGCACGCAGAACAGCATCACATAAAGCAGGCTACGCGCCGCGTGCAGCGTCAGCTCATGCTTCTGCGACGGCCGCCAGGCGAGGCGCTCGGTCAGTTCATGATGATAGATGGTATCGAATGCCGCCATCGCGACCTGGATCGCGATCAGGGTCCACAGCAATGTGGTCATGGATGCGCCTCCTGGAAGGCGGCGGTCTGGCAGATCAGCCGGCCGAGCCGCGGGTGAGTGATCTCGAGTTTAAAAAGGAAGCGCCCATCGCCGAGCTCGGCGTGCGTGACACTCAGGCTGCCGGGCGTGAGCCAGGCAGGAAGGCGCAGGCGAAAGCCGGCGAGTTGCACGAAGTAGTGCGCGGCGCGGAAAATCAGTGCGGCGTCCTTTACGTGGATGGTGAGCGCCATGCCGATGCCACGGCCGACATATTCCTCCAGCCCCGTCGACCCGGCAAAGCGCTTGGAGGAATGCACCACCTGCGGAAAGCCGCTGCGACGCGCGTAAAGCCGGGTCCAGTGCTGGCCTTTCGTCGCCACGTCCTCGGTCACGGTGACCACACTTGGGGTGTGCGCGTCGCGCGAGATCGGCAGCGGACCGCCGATCAATCGTGCGGCCTGCGCCAGCAGCCAGCCGGCGCGGCTCATCTGCGTTTCGAGCACTTCGCCGACATAGACGGCCGTATTGCCGCCCGCGAGCCGCTTGGAAAAGCGGCGACGGATGGGAAGCGGCAGCGCCGCCCAATCGGCATCCGACATCAGCGCACGGAAACGCAGGTCGCCAAGTTCATTCGACTGAAGCGGCGCGGGCGTCGTTTCAGGTGTTAGTCCGTCATAAGCTTTCAGCCGTGCGAGTGGTCTCATCACACATCACGCCTTCTTCCTCGCACCGGGCAGGAAACTGAGCACCTTGGCGCCGAGCTTGATTGCGCTCGCGATCTGCGGCTTCGGCACGGCGAGCATCTGCGTATAAAAGCGCTCCATCATCTCGAGGAACGCCAGCATCTCGTTTAGCCGCGCCCGTGCCGTCGGGCTGACGGCGCCGTCGCGCTCCGCATCGGCGGAGCAGGCCTTCAGCACCGCGACCGCCGGATCGATCTCGCGCTCCTTGCGTCCGGCGGCGACGCGTAGGAACACCTCCCAGACGTCGGTCTCGGCCTCGAAGTGATCGCGCCGGTCGCCGCGGATCGGCACGCGGCGGATCAGGTTCCAGCCGAGCAGCTCCTTGATCGAATTGGACACGTTGGAGCGCGCAAGGCCGAGCGTATCGGCGATCTCGTCGGCGGTGAGCGGACGTTCGGAGAGATAGAGCAGCGCGTGGATCTGGCTCACCGACCGGTTGACGCCCCACTGCCCGCCCATTTCGCCCCAGTGCAGCACGAAACGCTCAAGGGCGATCGGGAGCGGTTTCCTATGGTCGGTAATTTCTGTCATGACAGAAATATCAGACAATCCGGACACGCTGTCAAGCCCCTCCCCGCCATCTGGCGCATCGCTATAGTCGCGCTCCCTTACTCCCCCTCAATCAAGAACAAGGAAACGCCCGTGACCGACTCCACCGACATGACGATAAAAGACGTGCGCGTGACCGTGTTGCGCATGCCATGGGCGAACCTCGAATGGATCAAGGGACACTCACTCGGTCCGGATCGCGGCATTCTCATCGTCGATATCGAGACCGCCGGCGGCATCACCGGCATGGGCTACCTGTTTCACTTCCGACCCGGCCTCAAGTCGATCGCGACCTTTCTCGAGGAGGTCGTGATCCCGCGCGTGAAAGGCAAGGACGCGACCGCCGTCGAGGCGATCTGGCGCGATCTGTGGACCTTCACGATGACCTACGGGCGCGGCGGCATTGCCTGCATGGCGATGTCCGCTTTGGACATTGCCCTGTGGGACGCGGTCGGCAAGCGTGCGAACCTGCCGCTGCACCGGCTGTGGGGACATTATCGTTCGGAGATTCCGATCTACGGCTCGGGCTGCTTTCGCGGCGCGGGCGGCGACGGCATGATCGAGAAGGCGCTCACTTACGTGAGTCAGGGCTACCGG
>JBBWZU010000207.1:0-3905 GCA_039649225.1 Hyphomicrobiales bacterium
GGACTAGGCAATCTCTGGGGCACGCTCGCCGGCGGCATTATTCTTGGCGTCGCGCAGGCGATCGGCGCCAAGCTTGATCCGGGATGGCAGAGTCTCGCCGGCCACCTTGCATTTCTCGCGGTCCTCGCCGTCAGGCCGGAAGGCCTGTTTCCGAGGATCCGGTGATGAGCGCGTCGGCCTATCGCGTCGCGTTCTCAAGGCGGCCAAGCTGGGCGATGGCCGGCCTGTTCGGGCTCACGCTCGTTGTGCTGGCATCCGCCCCACTCTGGGCCGGCCGCCAGGACTTGCGCCTGCTGGCCGAGATCTATGCTTACGTGGCGCTTGCGAGCCTGTGGAATCTGCTCGCCGGCTATGCGGGCCTCGTTTCGGTCGGCCAGCACGCCTATGTGGGCCTTGGTGCTTACGCGCTGTTCGCCATGACCATCTTTCTCGGGATCCACCCGCTGCTCGCGATCCCGATCTGCGGCCTTGTTGGCGCGCTGCTCGCGCTTCCGGTTGCGGCCCTGGTCTTCCGTCTGCGCGGTCACTACTTCGCAATCGGCACCTGGGTCATTGCCGAGGTCTTCCGCTTGCTCGCATCCCAGGTCTCGGCGCTTGGCGGCGGCTCGGGCACCAGCCTGCCTGCCGCCATCGTGGTTTCGATTGCGCAAACGCGTCAGTGGCGCGAGGTCCTGATCTATTGGGCGGCGCTTGTCCTGGTCGCCGCGGTCATCGGCATCATGGTTGCGCTGTTGCGCTCGCGCTACGGCCTGGCGCTCACGGCGATCCGTGACAACGAGGCCGCGGCGCGCAGTAACGGCGTTTCCGTGACGCGGGTAAAGGTAATCGTCTACGTGATCACGGCTTTCGGCACGGCCGCGATCGGCGCACTGATCTTTCTGCAGAAGCTGCGCATCTCGCCGGACGCCGCCTTCAGCGTCAACGATTGGACCGCATTCGTCATCTTCATCACGGTGATCGGCGGCATCGGCCGGATCGAAGGCCCGATCATCGGCACGCTGCTGTTTTTCCTGCTGCGCCAGATGCTCGCCGACCTCGGCAGTCTCTACCTGCTGATATTGGGCGTCATCGCGATCGCCGTGATGCTGGTTGCCCCCAAGGGAATTTGGGGACTGATCGCCGAGCGCACCGGCCTGGAGATGTTTCCGCTGACGCGCCGCGTCATGGAGGACAAGGACAGATCGACGCCGTGACGAATTACTGTTTGTATTCCGTCCGCGGCGTGTTGGCGATCTTGACCAAAGTCTCGGCCGCCTGCCGATCGGCCTTGAGAAACGCCACAAACTCCTCCGGCGAGGTCGGCGCCGAGACCACGAACTGTCTGTCGAGGAATTCCACGAACTTCGGATCACGGAAGGTTTTCACGAATTCAGTGTTGATCTTCGCGATGACCGCGGCCGGCGTCCCCTTCGGCGCCGCGAGGCCCCACCAGCCTTGTCCCGGATAGTCGCCCCAGCCGACCTCGGCGTAGGTCGGCACATTGGGCAATAGCGGCGAGCGCTGCGCCGACGTGACCGCGAGCGCCTTGACGTTTCCGGCCTCGAGCAGTCCTAAAAAATTGCCGATGCCGAAACGCGTCACTTGCACTTCGCCGGCCGCGATCGCTTGCGCGGCCGGGCCGCCGCCTTTGTAGGGGACGCCGACGATCTTGGTGTGCCACTGGTTGTTCAACCAGCGCAGAAACAGATCCGGAAACGAGCCGTCGCCCAGCGTCGCGAAATTGAGCTTGTCCGGTTTCGATTGCGCCATCGCCTTGAGCTCCGCCACCGAATTCACGCCCAAGGACGCCGGCACGAAGACGCCTTCGGTGAGCAGGAACAGCCGCGTGATCGGAACGATGTCCCGGTCGGGATCATAGGGAAGCTTTTCAAACAGCAGCGGGTTGTACGACATCGTCGAATGGTAGATGACGCACAGCGTGTAGCCGTCCGGGGCCGCCGTCGCACAGCCTTGGGCGCCGAGGATGCCGGCGGCGCCGCCTTTGTTCTCGATGACGAGCTGCTGACCGAGCCTTGGGGAGATGTCGTTCGAGGCGGCGCGAATGATGACGTCGGTGACGCTGCCGGCCGCAATCGACACGATCAGCCGAATGGGCCTGTTCGGGTAGTCTTGCGCGCCGGCCGATCCGGCCAGACAGAATGTCAGCACGCCGGCGAGTCCGCACGTGAGCCATGACATCGCGTTGTCTCCCTGTGTTGTCTGCTCCCGATTTTTTGTTTTTTGTTTTTTATTTTCTTGGCCGCCGTCTCGCGTCTGCTTTCAGAGCAGCCCTTCGAACGCGTCGTTGATGAAGCGGTCGAGCAGCCGGTAGCTTTGGCGCGCAGCGGGTTCGTTGTATTCGGCGATACCGGGCACATGCGCGTCGGATTCGCAGAAGGAATGGAGGAGACTGCCGAATGTCAGCATCTGCCATTTGGCCTTGACGCCATCCATTTCGGCCTCGAAGGCGTCGCGCTGACTCTTGTTCGCGACCGGATCGGCCGAGCCGTGCACAACCAGCAGCGCGGATCGGATCTGACCTTCCTTAATGGCCGGATCCCCGGTGGTGAGATCGCCGTGCAGGCAAACCGTCGCCTGGATCTCGGCGCCCGTCCGCGCGAGCTCCAGAACATTGCCGCCGCCGAAACAGAACCCGACGGCGGCCTTGCGGCGCGCATCGCCGATGCCACGTGCGTCCGATTCCCGCACCAGCGCCGCCAGCGCGGCGGATATCCGCAGCCGCCGCTCCTTCGGGTCGGCGCGCAACCCGTCGGCAAGTTCGGCCGATTCCGGCGGACCGGCGCTGACCCTTCCGTCGCCGTACATGTCGGCCACGAACCCGATGTAGCGCTCGCCGGTCATCATCTGCGTGCGCGCGATGGCTTCCGGTGTGACGCCGAGCCAATTCGGCGCCATCAGCAGCAGCGGGCGTTTGGCGCTGACGCGCTCGTCGTGGACCAGCGCGCCGATGAACGTCTTTCCGCCCGCCTGATATTCGATCTTCTCGACCGCCATGATGCGCCTCGCCGGCTAGTGGGGGATCACTTCGCCGATGAATCCGGCGTCGAACGCGGTAAAGAACAGCCGGCCGTCCGGCCAGGCCGCAATGCAGCGCGCGCCGGCATTGGGCATCGGGATCGGATATTCGCCGACCATGCTGCCGTCGGGTTTCATGCGGCCGATCTTGTTGGCGAAATTTGCCGTGAACCAAAGATCGCCATCGGGCGCGACACAGACGCCGCGGAGCGAGGAATTCGGCGTTGTGACCGGATGCTCGGTGATCCTGCCGCTGCGGTCGGCGCGCCCGAGCGCGTTGGTGCTGGTCTCGACGAACCAGATGCTGCCATCCGGATGCGTCGCCATCGCGCGCGGCTGGCTGTCATGACTGGGGATCGGATACTCGGTCACCGTGCCGTCGAGCGTGATGCTTGCGATCCGGTTGCCCGCCGCCTCGCTGAACCACAGCATGCCGTCGCGGCTTGCGATCGAGAGCGGACGGGCACCAGGCGTGATCCCGGTCTTGAATTCGGTGATGTGCCCATCCGGCGTGATGCGGCCGATCTGATCGGCGTCGGATTCGGAAAACCAGACATTGCCGTCCGGACCGACCAGCGTCCCGTCCGGCCCCGCAGCCGGCGTCGGCACCGGAAACAGCGTGATATCGCCGCGCGCCGTGATGCGGCCGATCTTGTTGGCCTTCTTGGCGCAGAACCACATGTTGCCGTCGGCGCCGGGCGTGATGCCGATCGGCATGGCGCCTATTTCCGGCAGCGCGAATTCGGCGAACGAGAAATCGATGACGTTCAGGCGGCCGATTTTCGAGGTGCCGCTTTCGCAGAACCACAGGTGATCGCCGATGCCTTTGATGCAGATGTAGGGCTGGCTGTTCGTGCTCGGAATCGCATGCGCGCGGATCACGACTGCGT
>JBBWZU010000269.1:0-9898 GCA_039649225.1 Hyphomicrobiales bacterium
CGATCTGGGGCAAGGCGCGTCCGGTCATCATCCATACTCAACAAGGCGCCAACCTTGGCGGCAGCGGCGAGTCGACCGTGGAGGTCCGCGCCGTGCATAACGGCGACAAGATCTTTTTCGCGTTCAAATGGAGCGATCCGACACGGTCGCTCCGTCGCCTTCCGATGATCAAGAAGGAAGACGGTTGGCACGTGGTCGATGGGCGCGCCGCCCGCATGGACGTGGTCGGTTTCTACGAAGACAAGCTCTCGATCATCTTCTCGGACAAGCCATCGCTCGGCGGCGCCGGCGTCGCCAATCTCGGGCCCCAGCCTCTGCCGGCCGACAAGCCGAAACCGCTGAACGAACGCGGTTTCCACTTCACCACCGACGGCAGCTATGTCGACATGTGGCAGTGGAAAGCCTCGCGTGGCGGCATGCTCGGGCGCGTCGACGACCAATATATCGGCCCACCCTACGAGCCGACCAAAGACGACGCGGCCTACATGGCGCGCTACCAAGGCGGCTATTGGAACGATCCCGGCAAGACGATCTACTCGTACAATTACAAATTCTACAAGAAGGATTACGCCGGTCCGGTCGAGGTCGTGAAGCTGCCGAAAGACTGGAAAAAGACGCTGGCGCAGCTCGGCAAGTTCGATCTCGATCCCGACAGCAGCGACGACGAGAACAGTCGCTGGAACATGCTCGAGGATGAGGTCCAGCCCTACAGCAAGGACGTGGACGCCACGATCCCGGTGGGCACCGTCATGCCCGGCGTGCTGATCGCCGGCAAATATGAAGGCGACCGCGGCGACCTCGTCGGCGGCTCGCGCTGGAAGGACGGCTACTGGACGCTTGAGACCGCCCGCAAGCTCAAGACCGGCAGCAAGTTCGACAAGGACTTCGCTGCCGGCAAGGACCTCTACATGTGGGTCGCGGTTTTCGACCACACGCAAACGCGTCACACCCGTCATCCGCGCCCGGTAAGGATCGTCACGCAGGAATAGGCAGCAGGGCGGTCGGGAAGCGTCGCGCCGCGTCAGTAGAGTTATTGGTAGAGCATCATGAGTGGATCGTTCGATCTCGTCATCAACGGCAAGACCGTCAAGGCCAACCGTGGCGAGACATTGATAGACGCGGGCTTGAGCGGCTGGGTCGCCATTCCGCACGATTGCTGTTCCGGTCAATGCGAGACCTGCCGCGTGTCGGTCGTGGGCGGGCGGGTGGATGACCGCGGAACCGCCGACAAAGGCACCGTGCTGGCCTGCCAGGCCAAGGTGATCGGCAACGCCGAAATCACCTTCGAGAGTGTCCCTGAAGTCGCCAAACGCTCCGGCGTCGTGACCGGCATTGCCATCCTCGCCTCCGACATTGTCGAGGTCATCGTCACCCTGTCCTCCCCGATCGCATACCGCGCCGGGCAGTATCTCGGCGTGAAATTCTCCGGCTTTCCGGCGCGCGATCTCTCGCCGACGGTCCGCCACGACGGCACCGCCGGTCCGGGCGAGCTTGTGTTTCACATCCGCCGCTATCCGGGCGGACTTGTCTCCACCCAGGTCGGCTCCGCCATCCGGCCGGGTCACCGCGTGCAAGTGCGCGGGCCCTTCGGCAGCGCTTACCTTCGCGACGGCGACGGTCCGCTGGTGCTGATCGCTGGCGGCACCGGCTGGGCCCCGATCTGGTCGGTCGCATCCGCGGCGCGGTGCGAGCAGCGCCATCGTGACCTCATGGTGATCGCGGGCAGCCGTGACGCCGAAGGCCTGTACATGCGCCGCTCGCTCGACTGGCTGATCGACGACGGCGTGCGCGAGATCATCACCACGGCGGAAATCGGCGCCACCGATCCGGTGCGGCGTGGCCGCCCGACGCATTACCTGCCCTCGCTCGGTCCGGAAGACACCGTCTATGTGGCGGGCCCACCGCCGCTGGTCGATGCCGTGAAAATAAAGTCCCGCGCGGCCGCGGCCCGTTGCTATGCCGATCCGTTCCTGCCGAACGCCAAGCCGTTGTCGCTGATCGACCGGGTCATGGGCATGTTGCGCCGGCCGGCCGCCGCCGCGCTCGAGACGCCGCGGGCCGCCACCGCGATGGCGACCGTCGCCTCGGCGCGCGGGCGCGCGGAGATCTCCTCCAAGACGGCCTCGCCCCTGCCGGCCGCGGCGCCGCGCCGGACGCAAGCCGGCTCGCGCCGATAGCTCTCAATGCAGGGCGGGCAAAGCGCGAAGCGCGTGCCCGCGCATACACGCGCGATCGGCGGGCACGCCTTGCCCCCGCTTTCGCGAGGGCAAACTTTGCCCGCCCTACGAATCTTCGAGAGGCCCTATGCCGTCACTTCGCGCAGGAACGATTTGACCGTGGAGTCGAGGCGGTGCGCCTCGTCGGCCATGTCGGTCGCCTTGGTGACGACCTTCATCGAGGCGCCACGCGCATCTTCAATCGTAGCCTTGAGCCGATCCACGCTCGACGACACGTTGATCGTGCCTTGGGCCGCCGCCGTCATGCTTTCGGCAATCTCGCGCGTCACGGCGTCCTGGCGCTCCATCGCGAGCGCGATCGTGCGGGTCTGATGCAGCACGATATCGAGCTTCTGCACCATCGAGCGCACCGAGCCGACCGTGTCGCTGGTCGCGCCGCGAATCGCCAGCAGCCGGCGCGCGATGTCTTCGTTGGCTGCTCCGATCCGCACCGACAGCGTCTTGATGTCGCTGACCACGCCGGCGAAATTTCCGCTTCCGGACGCGGCCCGCGTCGCCTGGACCGTGGCATTGAGTGCGAGCACGTTGGTCTGCGCCGCAATGTCCGAGACAGCGCGCATGATGGCATCGATCTCGCCCGCGGTCCGCGTCAGATCGTCCGCACTGCTCGAAGCGGACTGCGCCGCGACATTGCTCAGCGAGATCACGTCGGCGGCCTGGCGTATCCCGTCGACGGTCTCGGAGATCGCCGCGCTGAGCCGCTCGGTGGCCGAGCGGACAGAGGACACATTCGATACGGTGTTTTCCGAGACGAACGCGGCTTCGACCGCCTCGCCTTCCGCGACCGCGGACACGCGCGCCAGCTCGCGCGTCGTCTCATCCATGGTCTCGACGCTGTTCGACACGCTGAGCAGCACCGAGCGCATGATGCGATCGAACCGCCTAATCGCATCCTCGAGCGCTTCGCGGCGCTTCTTCACGCTTTCGGCGTGCGCCACGTCGGAACGCAGCCGATCGCGCTCCTGCAGCGAACGCTGCAACACGATCACGGCGCGCGCGATGTCGCCGACTTCGTCGACACGATCGACGCCGGTGACTTCGGATTTCCAGTCGCCGCGGGCGACCGCGCGCACGGCCTCGGTAATTTTCACCAGCGGCCGGCTGATACGCTGCGACACCAGCAGCATGATGACCGCAAAGATCAGCAGTGAGGCGGCCGCCACCGCGATCAGCCAGACCGCGAGCGAGCGCCCTTCGATCTCGCCGATGCGCACCAGCTCATCGCGCAGCGCATGCAGCTCGCCGACCGGCACCAGCGCACAGACCCGCCACTGCTCGAACAAGCCCTCGCAGCGCGACCAGTAGCGCCGGTCCCCTGTGCGCAGCAAAGACGAATTTTCGACCTCCCCGACACTTGCCGCCGCTTCCTGGATACCGGACGCCGAAATCGAACCGGCTCCCTCCAGGATCACGATGCCCGCGCCCTCGAGCCTGGAGAATTCTTCAAGGACGGGCTCATGCGGGCGCAACGTACGGTGCGCGACCAGCGCGGCGAACACATCGCCGAAATCGTCGAATATCGGTTCGACCAGGATAAACGCCATCGGCGCTACGGCGGACGCGCCCAACGCCTGCGCGAGATTGTCCTTCAGCTCGAGCGCCCGGCGGATGACGCGCGGGCGCCTGCGGTCATTCTCGGCGAGGATGCCCGCTATATCCTGGGCCAGGGGGCCATCCTGCAGCGCGCGGTTCGCCGCGACGATATTGATGTGGTCGCTGTGAGCGCCGAACACGCGAAGCTTCGAGTCGACCACCAGGATGCCGTCGATGTCGGCCGTCTGCGCGGCGCGGCCGAGCAACTGGCTGATCGCGACATCGTTGGCCGAGGAGATCGCCTTTACGACGTCGGCGCGCTGCGCAATGCTTTCGAGCCGGGCGCCGAGCGTGGAAAACAGATTGTCGACGCGCGCGCCGGCGAGCCTGGCCTCGCCGTCAAGCCGCTGGGCGAGCTTTTGCTCCGACAGCTTGCCGAGCTGCTCCGCCTGGCGTTCGAGGCCCTGATCGAGCCTGACGATCGTCATGCCGAACGACGCCGCGAACGCCGCCGTCGCGGTTGCGACGACGGCGATGATCAGCCGGGTACTGAGCGACGATAGGCGGGGCAAGAGCATCACCTCGGCGGCAAATCCTCACTCGATGACAGGAACGCCGCCCATGCTGGTGAGGACCGTCCTCGCCTGCTTGTCCTTGACGTATTCGATGAAGCGTTTGGCGTCCGGCGTGATGTTGGCCCCCTTGTGCACGAACGAGAGGGTCACGGCGCTCGGATAGCCCGGGTCGGTCGGGAAGTGACCGTCGATCCTGAGAACGGTGAGTTCCGATTCAAGCGCCTTGGTGAAGGGCCCGAAGCCGATCGCGCCATCGACTTCCTTGACGGAGCTGACGCAGTCCTGGGTCGTCACCGCGGTTTTCGACTTGTCGGTGATCACCAGATCCTTCCAGCCCGGCATCGACTGGCGCAGCACCAGCAGCGTTGAATCCTGGTCCTCGCGCCGCACCACCCTGACGCGCGCATCGGAGCCGCCGACGTCGCGCCAATTGGTGACCTTGCCGCGATAGATGTCCGCGAGCTGTGCGCTGGTGAGGTGGTCGACGCCGGCCGACCGATGCACGAAGAAGGCCGAAGGAAGCCGGAATACCGGGGTTGCGACCAGGCCGGCGTCCTTCTCTGAATCGGACAGCGGCCGGGCAATGCGGCCAAGCACGTCCTTGCCGGAGCCGACCGCCGCAATGCCGCCGCCCGAGCCGATGCTCGGCGGGACGACCACATTGGTATCCGGATGGGCAGCGGTGTAGGCGGCGCCAAGCGCGCGCAAGAGATCGATCCCGTCTCCGGTTCCAACGACCGAGAGATCACCCGCATAAAGATTGGCGCATAGGCTCATCACCGCAATCGGGGCGGCCAGCAACACGCGCGTCATGCCGGACATCATTTCCCTCCAGATCTGAATCTGCAGTGTTCAGTACGGGAAATGACGTAAGGAAGTGTAAACCTGCACATATCAATTATCAGTTGCGATTCACGCGACTTGTGCGAACTGACGCCGGTGCGGCCCCGATGCAGGAGTGGACACATTTCGAACGAATAAGATGACGAGTTGTAAACCTCTCAGTCGACCTTCATTCTCTCTTAAGCCTTTCGTTTTTTTTGGCTTTTTGGCTCCGCCGGTAACACTTCGTCGTATTTCTTGCCCTACGAGTCAAGTTCAGCACGGCTGCGGCCGTCATGAGGGCCACGGGTGAAACAGCCGCCCAACCGCAGGCGCACATTGCGCAAGGAGCGATCAAGCGCGGCCTTGGGGCTTGGCGCGGGCTCTGGCACGGCTGTCTGGACCTTCATCATTCTCGGCACGGTTGTGGTTCTCTCCGATCCGGCGTTCGCGGCCGACATGTCGGCGCCGGCAACCTCGATCGGCCTGATCGCGGGCATTATTCTGCTCGGCATCGGGGGCCTCGGTACGCTCGGCTTGAGCGTGTATGCCTTCCTTCGCCGCAACCGCCAGCAGGCGCGCGAGGCGAAGCGGCTCAACGCGCTGCTCGACGTGCTGGACGAAGGTGTCGCGGTTTGCAGCGGGATGCAGGCCATCGCGGTCAATACCAGCTTCTGCCGCCTGATCGGCGTCGCGCGGGAAGATGCCCAGCACTTGATGATCTCATCCTTCATCAGCGAAGCCGATATGATCGAGCGGCTGCTGGGCGAGGACGAATTGCGGCTCGATACCGACATCATCAACCGCGACGGCGGCATCATCGCGGTCGAAATCGCCGCGCGAACGATCCCCTATGGCGACGGCACGGCGCGGCTGCTCGAATTCCGCGACGTCGGCGAACGCAAGCACACGCAACAGCGCGTCTCGTTCCTCGCCCATCACGATCCGCTGACGTCGCTTCCGAACCGTGAGCTGATGCGCACGCGGCTTGCCGAGGCGGTCGAGAAATCCACCACGACCGGCACGTGCTGCGCGGTGATCTGGATCGATCTCGATCACTTCAAGGCCATCAACGACATTCACGGGCATGCCATCGGCGATCAGATCCTGCGCGTCGTCGCCGAGAAGCTGAAGTTCGAAATGGCGGCCAATACGCTGATCTCCAGGCTCGGCGGCGATGAATTCGTCGTGCTCTGCGAGGACGTCAACGACGCCCTCGAGGCGCGGATGATCGGCCAGCAGCTGCGCCGCCTGCTCAACCGGCCGATCGTGCTTGGCGAGAAGTCGCTCGATGTCGGCGCCTCGATCGGCGTCGCGGTCTGTCCGGAAGACGCCGCGACCGCCGAAGACCTGCTCAAGAATGCCGATCTCGCGCTCTACCACGCCAAGACCGAAGGCCGCGGCCGCTGCCGCCATTTCACCGAGGAATTGGGCAACGAGCGCCAGCGCCGCATGGTGCTCGGCGACCAGTTGCGCGGCGCGATCGAGAACGGCGAGATCCAGGCCCACTTCCAGCCGCTGGTGCGCCTGCGCGACATGCGCGTCATCGGATTCGAAGCGCTGGCCCGCTGGTTCCATCCCGAGTTCGGGCCGATTCCGCCGCCCGAATTCGTCAAGCTCGCGGAAGAGAACGGGCTGATCACGCCGCTGACCGACCTCATCATGCGCAAGGCGATCGAAGCTGCGAAACGCTGGCCGGACGATGTGCGCGTCTCGGTCAACGTCTCGCCGATCCAGATCAGCAGCGATCTGGTCGATCAGGTGCGCGAGTTGCTCAAGGTGAGCGGCCTCGACCCGAAACGGCTCGAGCTGGAAGTGACCGAAGACGTGCTGATCAAGGACTTCGAACAGACCGCCAGCATGTTCTCGCGCCTGCGCGCGCTCGGCATCCAGGTGGCGATGGACGATTTCGGCGCCGGCTTCACGTCGCTGGGCAATCTACGCCGGTTGAATTTCGACCGGATCAAGATCGACCGCATCTTCACCAACGATCTGCCCAATCACCGCCGTTCCGCCGCGATCGTCCGCTCGATGTTCGTGCTCGCCCGCGAGCTCGACCTTGCGGTGACCGTCGAGGGCGTCGAGACGTACGAACAATATGCGTTTTTGAAAGCAGCCGGCGACTGCGAGCTGCAAGGCTTCCTGTTCAGCAAGCCGAAGCCGGCAAGCGAATTCAACGATCCGGCCTCGCTGCAATTTTCCGCTCCGGCGCCGCGCAGGGCCGAGCCGGCGGCATCGGCGATCCCGATCGCCGCACATCAGGCACGGCGCGCGTCCTGATCGCGCTACCCGTTGGATATCGTTGGGCGGGAACAGCCCAAGCGCGCCTTCGGGCCTAATAGATCGGATAGAATTGATCGAGAGCGCTCAACGCCGTCCCGATCAGGGCCCCGGCGACGACGAAATAGACGGCGGCCATTTCCAGGCAGGTGATGAGTCTTGTCATGGCAGTCATGGCACGGAACCCCCTTGCCCCAGCGCCGGGATGTTGCTCGGTTATGGTTAATGCCGGCTTAAATGAGCGGTGCGCGCGCACCGACAGACGCGGGATGAGAAATCGATGGCCTTCGACACGATCATTCGCGGCGGAACGATCGCGACCGCATCCGACACCTTCGCCTGCGACATCGGCATCCGGGACGGACGCATCGCGACGCTCGGCCTCGACCTTGGCGCGGCCGGGGAAATCGTGGACGCGACCGGCATGCTGGTGCTGCCCGGCGGCATCGACAGCCACGTGCATCTCTCGCAACCCTCCGGTCCCGGCATCACGATGGCGGACGACTTCGAGAGCGGCACGCGCGCCGCGGCATTCGGCGGCAACACGATGGTGCTGCCTTTCGCCATGCAGCAGAAAGGCGAGAGTCTGCGCCAAGTGGTGAAGGATTATCATGCCAAGGCCGACGGCAATTGCTACGTCGATGTCTCGTTCCATCTCATCATCGCGGACGCGACCGACCGCGTGCTCGGCCAGGAACTGCCCGCGCTGGTCGAGGATGGCTATACGTCGTTCAAGGTCTTCATGACCTATGAGAGCATGGCGCTGTCCGACCTGGAAATGCTCAGTGTGATGAGCGTCGCGCGCGAGACCGGCGCGCTGGTGATGGTGCATGCGGAGAATTACGACGCGATCCGCTTCCTGACCGACCGGCTGGAACGTGCCGGCAAGACCGCGCCGCACTTCCACGGCGTGTCGCGTCCGATCCCGGTCGAGCGCGAGGCGACGCACCGCGCGATTTCGCTCGCCGAGCTCGTCGATGTGCCGATCGTGATCGTGCACGTCTCGAACGGCGAGGCGATGGAAGAGATCCGCAGAGCTCAACAGCGCGGCCTGAAAATCTATGGCGAGACCTGTCCGCAATATCTGGTGCTCACCGCGAAAGACATGGAAGGGCTCAACATGGAAGGCGCGAAATATGTCTGCTCGCCGCCGCCGCGCGATGAGAAGAGTCAGCAGGAATGCTGGGCTGGCCTGCAGCAGCACGTGTTCTCGCTGTTCTCCTCCGATCATTGCCCGTTTCGCTACGACGACGTGCAGGGCAAGCTCAATCCGAAGGGCAAGACCAGCTTCCGTTGGGTGCCGAACGGCATTCCGGGCGTCGAGACGCGGCTGCCCATCTTGTTTTCCGAAGGCGTGAAGAAAGGCCGTATCAGCCTGAACGACTTCGTGGCGTTCACGGCGACCAATCATGCCAAGACCTACGGGCTTTACCCGAAGAAGGGCACGATCGCGGTCGGCTCCGACGCCGACATCGCGATCTGGGACCCGGAACGCCAAGAGACGATCTCGCAGACCCTGCTGCATCACGGCTCGGACTACACCCCCTACGAAGGCATCGCGGTGACCGGTTGGCCGGTGTCGACGATGGTGCGCGGCAAGTTCGTGGTGCGCGACGGCAGGCTTGTCGGCGTGAAAAACAGCGGCGAATATGTGCCGCGCGCAAAATCGCCGCTCGCGGCACCGCGCGGCGTGACGCCGCGGACCTGATCAAAACAAGAAGAAGCCAAACCGATGCGCTGGGACCGTGAAGTCGACGTTCTGATTTTCGGCGCCGGCATGGGCGGAATGACGGCGGCGCTGGTGGCCTCGCTTGAAGGGCTTGATGTTCTTCTGTGCGAGAAGACGGGCCAGGTCGGCGGTACGACCTCCACCTCCGCCGGTACGGTGTGGATTCCCGGATCGAGCCAGGCGGCGCGCGACGGCGTGCCGGACTCGATCGACGAGGCGCGGCGTTTTCTGGCCGCCGAGATCGGTCCGCGCGCCGAAGATGTGCGTGAAGCGTTCTTTGCGGCGGGTCCGGCGGCGCTCGACTATCTGGAAGCGCGTTCCGAAGTAAAATTCACCGCGCCCCCGCGCCATCCGGACTATCACTCGAACCAGCCCGGACGGGCGCTTGCCGGCCGGGCACTCGCCGCCGTGCCGTTCGATGGCCGCCTCCTGGGTCGGGACTTCGCACGCGTGCGGCCACCGATCGCGTCATTCATGGTGCTGGGCGGCATGATGGTCGGCAAAGGCGACATCCCGTTCCTGCTCCGGCCATTCGAATCGATTACCAATTTCGTCAGCGCCGCGAAATTGCTGCTAAGGCACGCGACCGACCGCCTGCGTTTTGCCCGCGGCACGCGTCTCGTGATGGGCAACGCGCTGGTCGGCCGCCTGTTCTACAGCCTGCGCTCGCGCAATGTGCCGGTCGCATTCGACGCACGCCTGGTCACGCTGGTGAAAGGCAA
>JBBWZU010000288.1:0-5778 GCA_039649225.1 Hyphomicrobiales bacterium
CGGAACCCCACTTAGCGATTATGAGTGAGCTCTCCTTCGTAACGCGCGCACTGCTGATAGCCGCGACACTTGTCAGCGGATCGCTCGTCGGTGGCAACATTGACCGAGCATTCGTCGCAATGCGTGCGTGGCGAGAAGTCGGCGCGGTCGCCTGGGCTGAATTCAGCCGCCATGCGGACCTACGGAACGGCCTCATTCTCTATCCGCTCGAAGCCATCGGCGGAGCGATTCTCACCGTATCGGCGGCCATACGCCTTCACCTCGACGGAGTGTTTCCCGGTCAGCAGTTCTGACTCTGGATGTATCCGCCGCGCTCGCGGCAGCTGGCCTTGCATTCACCCTCATGGCCGCGCCCGTGATGCTGGGGATACGCGACGCGACAGGCGTGACAGCGCTGCAACACGCGTTCGAGGTATTTTGGTATTGGGGGAATATCCGTGGCGCATGCCAGGTCTTGGCCTTGTGCTCCAACTCGGCGCCATAGCGCTTCTGCTTGCGCACAGGCATCGCGCCTGAGAGACGATGCAATGCCGCTGATTGCGCGGAAGCCATTTACGCCCTCGCGGCAATCACCTTAAAAACTCCTTAAGCCCTTTCGCTGCAATGATTGCGTTCGCGAGCGGGAACCCGGCATGCGCCACGCAGAGATTGCCATTGCGGGTCACGGCGCCGCCTCTGCGACCACGCCCGCAGAAGCCCAGACGATCACGCCGTCGCACTTCGCCACGATTCAAGCCCTGCGCGCGATCGCGGCCTTGCTTGTGGTCGTCTACCACGTCTTCGACATGTGGGGCTTGCGGGTGCACTCGGCAGCGCTGGGCGTCTCGTGGACCAATGGCGCGGCCGGCGTCGATATCTTTTTCATCATCAGCGGATTCGTCATGGTGGCCTCGTCCCGCCGCCTGGCATCGCAGCCGCGCGCCTGGTCGACCTTCATCCAGCACCGGATCGTCAGGATCGTGCCGCTGTATTGGCTGCTGACGACGGTCAAACTGCTGCTTGTGTTCCTGTTCGCGGACCTGGCACTGCGATCCAACCTGGGCTTTGACTACGTCGCGCGCTCTTATCTGTTCTTTCCGGTCGTCGACGGCGCCGGACATTTTCGCCCATTGCTGCCGGTTGGATGGACGCTGACCTACGAATTTGTGTTCTATCTCCTCTTCGCGTCGGCATTGGCGCTGCGCGTCGACGTGCTGCGCGTGCTCGTACCGGGCCTTGGGCTCTTTGTCGTCATCGCGCTGTTGCGGACGGAAAGCTGGCCGGCGTGGACCATCTTGTTCAATACCATCGTCGTAGAATTCATCTTCGGTGTCGTGCTTGCCAAGCTGATCTTGCGCGGATGGCAGTTGCCGGCCGGCGCCGCGGCGGGTCTTGTCGTTGCGGGATTTGTCCTGATCCTGACGGTTCCTGAAGGATCGGAAGATCTCCGGGCGCTGACGTGGGGACTACCGGCTTTGGCGCTTGTTGCGGGTGCGGTTTGTCTGGAAAGGCACTTTGCAGACGCCATCCCGCGCTGGCTGCTGGGATTGGGCGACGCGTCATACTCGATCTATCTGACGCACGGCTTCGTCGTACCGGTGATCGGCCTTGTCGTCTTCTTCTTTCATGGAAGCGCGCTGCCGGCCGAAGCACTTACGCTTCTGGCATGCCTGGCCGTCAGCTCGATCGTGGGATGGATGGTCTATATGGCCGTCGAAAAACCGATCATGCTTGCCGTGAAAAGGCGCGCCAGGGCTCCCGCCTGAGAAGAGCCTGCCGCAAGCCCCGATGTCGATTCAGCGCGCCAGAGCGCACGCTGCATCTACCTCACGGCAAACGGCGACCCATAGGGCCGGCCGAACGGCACGCCGGCACTCACAGTTTGCACCGGCTTGAGATAGGCCTTGCCGTCACGCTTGTTGTTGCGCGTGTCGACGAACGACACTGGCCCCTCGACCAGCTCCATGATCGCGACATCGCCGGGTGCGCCGACCTGCAAGGTGCCGAGCTTCGGCACCCGGTTGATGACCTTGGCGGGATTGACCGTCGCCATGGTGACGACCTGCTCCAGGCTGAGGCCGAGCCCTAAAAACTTGCTCATCACCCAAGGCAGATACGGCATGCCGGGCGAATTGCCGGAGAACACGTGGATGTCGGAGGAAATGGTGTCGGGCATCGCGCCCTGCTGCATCGCGGCTTCGCACACCGTGTAATCGAAACTGCCGCCGCCGTGACCGACATCGAAGACGACGCCGCGCCGCTTGGCTTCGAGCGCCGCCGGCAGAAGCTTGCCGTCCTGCACGATATTGGTGAACTCGCCCGCAATGTTTGGCGCGCCCGAAAACGCGTGGGTGAGCACATCGCCGGGGCGCAGCAGATCGAGAATATCCGACATCAGCTTGGCGGTCTCGACGCCGCCGATATGCACCATCAGTCTGCCGTTGGTGCCCGACTTCTCGCACGCCATGATGGCGCGCCGGAGCGGCTCGGTGCCGTGCTTGGCGATCACGTTCTCGGACATGCGCACCTTGGCGCCGAGCGCGATGTCGGCATTCTCCCCGATCGCGCGCGCGCAGGCGTCGACCTGCGCGAAATCGATGTTGTAGAGCTCGGCGACCGGGAACGGCGTCAGCCCGGTATTGGCGATATGCACAAAGGCGTAGAGCCGCGTGCGCGTCTGCGCCACGATGTGGCGGCGGAAGCCGGCAAAGTTGTTCGCGCCGGCGTCGCCGGCGGAAACGCATGTCGTGGTGCACTGGTGGGCGACGAGTTCATCCGCCGGAATGCCGATCGCCGAGCCATAGGGGTAGACATGCGCGTGCATGTCGACGAGACCGGGCGTGACCAGTTTGCCTCCGGCATCGAGCACGCGCTGCCCGCGCTCGGCCGGGATATCGCTTTCCAGCGCCTCGATCAGACCGTAGCGGATGCCGATGTCGCGCTTGCCGCGCAGCGACTGGCTCGGATCAAGCACATCGCAATTCTTGATCACGAGATCGAACTTGTCGTTCGGCCCCATGGCGGCGATGACCGGCGTGCTTGCGGCCGCGAGCGCCAATGATCCGGCGCTGGACAGAAATTTTCGACGTGACAGGACCGACATCGTTCCCTCCCCTTATGTCGCCGGTTTTTTGTCCGGCTGCGCGCAAGTGTAGGACCATGAACGGGTTCGCGGGGTGTCACAGTCGCTTGATCAGGCGCATTGAGCGGTCGACATGGTGCTGGACACCCGTCGGACAGAGGAGGATGATTGCTACTCTGGCGATAGAGAAAGCACAGGGTGCGCGAAAGCACCCGTGCACGTGTGCCCCCCAGGGGCACCAGGGAGGACGACACCATGGGCAAATCCAATCGCCGTGGTGACGGCGGCGGACGTCAGTTGAATGCTGTCGCCGGCAACGGCCTTGTCGATCGCCGGGCACTGCTGGGGCGCGGCGCAGCTCTGGCAGGCGCCATGACGGCGGGGATCGGCACCGGGCTGACCAGCGCCGCCGCCGAGCCGCTCACGGATGAACCTTGGAGCCTGGAGACCGGCGCGGTCACGCCTCCCTTGCAGACGCCGTCGCGCTTCGAAAAGCACGTCGTGCGCACGTTAAGCAATCCCGACAATGAATTTCGCAACTCGCATGCGCGCACGCCACACCATCTGCTCAACGGCTCAGTCACGCCGAACAGCCTGCACTTCTCGATCAATCATTCCGGCCTGCCGGACATCGACCCGGAGAAGCATCGCCTGGCGATCCATGGGCTGGTGAAACAGCCGATGGTCTACACGCTCGAGGCGCTGTCGCGTTACCCGATGGTCTCGCAGATGGCGTTCCTCGAGTGCGGCGGCAACAGCGCGCCGATGTTTTCCCCGCAGCCGTTCCAGGCGACCGCGCAGGCGCTGCACGGCCTCGTATCCTGCGCCGAGTGGACCGGCGTCCGGCTCTCCACGCTGCTGGAGGAGACCGGCATCGACCCCAAAGCAAAATGGATCATTGCGGAAGGCGCGGACTCGCATGCCTTGAGCCGCAGCGTGCCGATGAAGAAGGCGCTGGATGACGCCATGATCGCGCTCTACCAGAACGGCGAGCGCCTGATGCCCGGCAATGGCTATCCGATGCGCCTGTTGTTGCCCGGCTATGAAGGCAACATGAACGTCAAGTTCTTGCGCCGGCTCAAGCTGGTCGAGGAGCCGGCCATGAGCATGTACGAGGGGCGGACCTATTCGCAGATCCTTCCCGGCGGAAAGGCCTATCGGTTCTACTTCCTGCAGGAGGTCAAATCGTTCATCACCCATCCGTCGTTCGGCCACAGCCTGAAGGGACCGGGCTTCTACGAGGTTTCCGGCGTCGCCTATTCGGGCACCGGCCGGATCGCCAAGGTTCTGGTTTCGGCGGATGCCGGCAAGAGCTGGGCGGAGGCCGCGCTGCAGGCGCCGGTGCTGCCCAAGGCGTTCACCCGCTTCCGCATGCCGTGGCGCTGGGATGGTCAGCCGGTGGTGCTGCAAAGCCGCGCCTGGGACGAAGCCGGCAACGTGCAGCCGACGCGCGCCGAATTCGTGGCGTTGCGCGGCGAGACCAAGGCGCCTCCGCCGATCCTGGGATTTCCCAACCAGCACTTCAACAGCATCACCAGTTGGCGGGTCGAAAGCAGCGGGGAGATCAAACATGTCTACGCTTGAAGCGCGCTACGCGCTCGCTTTGCTGCTCGCCCTGCCCTCAACCGCGGCCTTCGCCGAAGCACCTGGACCTGGAACGCCAGGATTTGGAAAGCCGGTTTCGGAGGCGGACATCGCCGCATGGGACATCAGCGTCATGCCGGATGGCACCGGCCTGCCGGCCGGCAGCGGCACCGCCGTGCAAGGCGCGCGCGTCTATGCGGAGAAATGTTCCGCCTGCCACGGCGACAACGGCAGAAATCCCGCTGCGGCGGGCGCCGGACCGATGGTCAGCGGTCCGATCGCCGGCATCGACGGGCCGAAGACGATCGGCAGCTTCTATGGCTATTCCACCATCGTGTTCGACTTCGTGCGGCGGGCGATGCCCTACAACATGCCGCGCACCCTCACCAGCGATGAAGTCTACGCCGTCACCGCTTACCTGCTCTCGATCAACAAGATCATCGGCGAGACCGACGTAATGAACGCGCAGACGCTGCCGAAGGTCAAAATGCCGAACCGCGACAACTTCATCATCCGTTTTCCGGACCGGATATGATCTAGTTCGGGCGGACCGGCTAGCGCACCGTCCTTATCCTGAGTTCGCCACCAGTTTTGCCGACCCGTCGTCCTCATCCTGAGGAGGCCGCGCAGCGGTCGTCTCGAAGGATGGCGACAAACTCGGAGCGCCCGCCCTCGTCCTTCGAGACGCCGACCTTCGGTCGGCTCCTCAGGATGAGGGCTTCGAACACGCGCTATCGGATCGCCGATTCGGTATTTACATAATTATTGTCCGGACAATTTATCACCAGCGATATGCCCATGATGCTCACCCGCATTGACACATATACACCTCATACTCATAGTTGTCCGGACAAATAAGCATGCGGGCCCAAGGAGCCTTTGGCGATGAACGACGCAGCGCGCGCCGTCGAAAACCAACACAGCGACGAGACGCAGATTCTCGACACCATCGGCCGCTGGGTCGAACGCGACCTGCGCCCGATCGTGCGCGAATACGACCATGCCGACCGTTATCCGGCCGGCGTCGTCGAGCAGATGAAGGAGCTCGGGCTGTTCGGCGCCACGGTCGGCGCGGAATACGGCGGGCTCGGCCTCTCGGCGGTGACCTATTCCAAGATCATCATGCGCATCTC
>JBBWZU010000298.1:0-3954 GCA_039649225.1 Hyphomicrobiales bacterium
GTGTCACGGCTTCGGGCGCGGCTGCGGCACGGGCGCGGCGAGCGGCTTGTCGGGAGGCAGCGGCACGTCGGTTTTCGCCTCGGCCGGCTTTACCGCTGGCTTTGCGGGCGCATCCGCCGGACGTTCGGAGGGCAGGGGAACCGGTCCGGCCAGCGGCTTGTCCGGCGGCAGTGGCACGCTCGTTTGCGTCTCGGGCTTGGCGGCTGGCTTCTCAGGCGCCGGCGCCGCGGGTTGCGCGGATTTTTCGAGCGGCTGCGGGGGCGGCGCCGAAGCGGGCCGCGCGAGCGGCAGCGGCATCGCCTTGCCGGCCTCCACGGGATCGAGCGCGCGCGGCAGCAGCATGACGAAGCGTGCGGGATTCTTGACGCGGCCCGCGATATGGCCGGCATCCGCGCCGGCGCCGAAGTAGATATCGGCGCGCGCCGGTCCGACGATCGCCGAGCCGGTATCCTGCGCAATCATCAGCTTGCGGAATTT
Organism: Hyphomicrobiales bacterium; assembly: GCA_039649225.1. Taxonomy (GTDB): domain Bacteria; phylum Pseudomonadota; class Alphaproteobacteria; order Rhizobiales; family Xanthobacteraceae; genus PALSA-894. The sequence continues at coordinate 478 of JBBWZU010000298.1, forward strand.
GGTGTCGGATTTGTCCGTGTCGATCGGCAGTTCGGCCTGGATGAAAAACGGCGTGCCGTAGACGTGCAGCGTGCGATCCACCGCGATCGAGCGCGCGGGCGTGAGCGGAACACCCTGTGCGCCCTTCGGCTCTTCGTCGCCGGAAAGGCCGGTGATGCGGAAGAACACATAGGACTTGTTCTGCCGCCGCAACTCGGCGGCGCCGCCGGGATTGTCGGCCATCCACTGGCGGATGCGCTGCATCGACATTTCCTCGCGCGGCACGAGGCCCCGTTCGATCAGCACGCGTCCGACCGGCGTATAGGGATGGCCGTTGTGGGCATCATAATTGACCCGCAGCACCACGCCGTCCTCGAGCCGCACGCGCGCCGAGCCCTGGATCTGCATGAACAGAAGGTCGTTGAAGTCCTTCAGATAGGTGATTTCCAGATGCTTGCCGTCGAGCGCGCCGTCCTCGATCGCGGCGCGGTCGTAGTAGGGCTCGTATTTGAGACGGTTGATGCGCCGCATCACGCGGCCGCGGTTGGGAAAGCCGTCGGCCTTGCGCTTGCGCGACATGTTCACGATGTCGCGCGGCCGCCGGTAGAGCGGGACCTTGAACTCGCCGGTGGGAAAGCGCGAGCCGTCAACGACCGGCTCGTAATAGCCGGTCAGGAGCCCATTGGGGTCGTCGATCTTGGAGATGCTGACAGGCGTGAAATTCGTCTCGAAGAACTTGCGCGCCGCCGCACCGTCGAGTTGACCTGCGGCGCGCAGGCGCCGGCACACCTCGACCAGCGCAGGATAGACCGGGCGCGCATCGCGCGATGATTTCGCCGATCCTACGACAGCGCGGCAGCTTGCCGAAAAGGTCGCCAGTGCGGCTGCGTGATCGTCGCCGGCCCACCCCTCGATCGTAGTCCAGGCGACCGGTTCGATGCGCGAGTCGGGAAAGCGGATCGGGCCGGCAGGATTCGGCTTGCCGGTGAATTCTTCCGCCGGCGCCGGCGCACGATGGGCTTTGTGCTTGTATGGGCGGGCCACGCGGGCGTCGGCGCCGCTACCCGCCAGCAGAGCGCCCAGCACGAGAACCGCGATACGTTGGGCTGTTCGGGCCTGCCGCCGCGCAGCCATGCCGTGTCATTGTCCGGCTTCGGTGGCGACCAGCTTCCAGTTGGGATCGCGCGAGCCGAGATCGCGCGCGAACGTCCACACGTCGGTGACATCCGTCACCTTGTCGGGATTGCCGTCGATCACGTTGCCGTCGCGATCGCGCGTCACCGAGACGAGCTGCGAGACGAAGCGCACCGTGACCTGCGCGGTCTTGCCCTTCACGTCGGCGCCGACGACGTCGGACTTGTCGATCGATACGAAGCGCGTCTCGGCCTTCTCAGCCTTGGTCTCGCGCTCGTTGATCGCCGCCTCGAAGCCGTCATAGACCTCTTTGGCGAGAAGATTCTTCAAGCTGCGGCGGTCGCCCTGCGCATAGGCCGTGACGATCATCTCGTAAGCCGCGCGTGCGCCGGTGAGGAAGTGCTTGGGATCGAAGCTCGGGTCCTGTGCCACGAGAGCATCGAGCCCGGCCGCGGCCGGCGAGTCCTTTTCGGCGATCCCCTTCCAGCGTTCGGCCGGCGGCGCCGCATCCTCGGCGGGCTTGGCGGTCACGTCCGCGGGCCGCTGCGGCAGCGTCACGACGTTGTCATTGGTCGAGGGGCGGGCGGCCTCGCGCGCCGCATAGGGGTCGTAGGGCGGACGCTCCCGCCCGGTGCGCTGGCCAAGCACACTGCGCAGGCGCAGAAAAATGAATACCGCGAGCGCCAGGAAAATGATGGTGTAGATGTCGAACAAGTCGAACATGCTTTCAGGCTGCCGTTGGGGCGGGCGTGGCGTGGCGCCGCATCCACGGCACTGGATGCCACCTCTGCCGCTATTATCTATCTAACAACACGATAACGGCCGTTCCAGGGGTGCGCGCAGCCGCCGTGCGCATTCGGCGCCATGTTAGACGATAAGCACCCCGCCGCCAACACGTGTCCCGTATAAGGTATCCGGATGTCATTGGTGAAATGGGCGATTTTCGGGCTGCTGATGCTGCCTTTCGTTGAAATTGCCGTATTCGTCGCGGTGGCGCTCAAACTCGGCGTGCTGGCCGCGCTGGCGCTGACCATCCTGACCTCGCTCGCCGGCATGGCCATCGTGCGCAACGCCGGCCACGGCGAGATCGCGCGGGTTCGAGACGCGGTTGGCGATCGCACGATCAGGCGGCTGGAACTCAACGGGACCGGGGTTCTGACCGTAATGGGTGGCTTTCTCCTGGTGATCCCGGGCTTCGTGACCGACTTGCTCGGCGCATTGCTGCTTTTTCCGCCAACCCAGCATGTCCTGCGTGCGGCGCTGCGCCGCGCCGTCGCCGGAGCGGAGCCGCCGGCCGCACCGCCCGGCGTCGTCGATTTGACGCCCGATCAATGGAAGCGGGTGCCGGAGGCGCAAATTCCGGACGACCGGATCCGGCGAGATCCCGTCCGGCGTGGCGATTGACGCCGAGCTGAGCCGCATCCTTGTCGGCCCCAATCGCCCGTGTTAGCCACACCCGCGATCGCGCAGGGCGCAGGCGCCGGAGGACAGTTTCATGGCATCGACGAATGGCGGCACGACCCCGAACGGCAGTTCCGCGCCGGAAGCGGGCGCCGAAAAGCCGCCGCAGCTCAATGTTCTGGCGCAATATGTGAAAGACCTGTCGTTCGAGAACCCGAATGCGCCGCGCTCGCTGCAGCAACAGCAGCAGCCCCCGGCGATCAACATCCAGATCAACGTCAACGCCAAGCCGTTGGCCGAAAATGACTACGAGGTCGAGCTCAAGATCGAGGGCCGCGCCGAGACGCCGGGCCTGTTCCTGTTCAGTTTCGATCTGCTCTACGCCGGCGTCTTCCGCATCGTGAACGTGCCGCAGGAGAATATCCACGCGATCATCATGATCGAATGCCCGCGGCTGCTGTTCCCGTTCGCGCGCGAGATCGTCGGCAACGCGGTGCGCAATGGCGGCTTCCCGCCACTGATGATCGATCCGGTGGATTTCGTCTCGCTCTACCGCCAGAAGCTCTCCGAACAGCAGCCGCAGGCCGTTCCGACGGCGTAAGCGCGGGATATTCAAGTAGCTCCGTCATGCCCGGCCTTGTGCCGGGCATCCACGTCTTTCTTCTGAAATCTGTCGAAGTAAGTCGTGGATGGCCGGGAGAAGCCCGGCCATGACGGAGTTTTATTGGAATATCCGATGCTCTAACCAGCCGGCAGATAATCGTTCCAGATCGCCTTCTCGCCGAGCGTCGCGACGAACGCCCGATGCGCATCGCGTTCGGCATCGCTCACCCGACAGCTGAGCGGCGCCGGACGCACTTTCACCACGATGACACCGCCGGCCTGCTGGGCCGTGCCGATGGTCTCGTCGACCAGGCTGAGCCGCGTCTGCCGCTTGCCGGTCAACTCGATATAGACCTCGGC
>JBBWZU010000351.1:0-7067 GCA_039649225.1 Hyphomicrobiales bacterium
CTGCCTTCACCCAGGTTGCGCGGTCGGTCAGCGCATAGCCATTCAGGCGCCCGGCCATCTGCACGGTCAGCCCCATTCCAAGGCCGGTCTCGCGATACCAGTTTCCGCTGCGCGTCTTCGGATTGACGTCCGCGGCTTGCCACAGCTTCAGTTCGGCCGTGTGCGTTCCGGAATTGTCGCCCCGCGACACGAATGTCGCGCGCTTGCGGGCAATCTCCCGCAAGGCGGCGGAGGCATCGTTCATGCCGCGGATGCCAGCCGGATCGGACGGCGGGCCGACGAGGACGAAACGGTTGGACATGAAACCGAGGCGGCGCGCGCCCTGACCGGCCGCGACGAAACTGTCGAGTGCGTCCGCGTCGTTGACGATGACGACATCGATCGTGCCCTTCTCGGCGGTCATCAGCGCCGCAGCGGAAGCGCGCGATACAATACGCACGGTGATGCCGGTGGCGGCGGTAAAGCGCGGGAGGATATGATCGAACAGTCCGGAATCCTCGACCGAGGTCGTTGCGGCGACGACGAGCAGCTGATTTGCAGCGGGCTCCCTCGCGGGTTCCTGCGCGGCCGCGCCGGTCGCCAGCGCCGTCACGGCGGCGAACGTCAGCAGGATTGCGGCGCGCCTTGTCACGGCAGGCTCCAGAACGACCGACTCAACAGGATTCTACGCCACGGTCCGGCAAATTCGTTAATAGCGGCTGCCCAGAGAGATGCGAATTCGCGCAGCTTCGGCTAATATTGCGCTTACCAAACGGAATGCTCTCCATGACACCTGACGGCGTCGAGGCGGCGCGCGCCTTGCTCTCTTTCTATGCGGAAGCCGGCGTCGATGCGCTGGTCGGCGAGACGCCGCTCGACCGGCTGTCGGTCGCCCAGATCGACCTGGCCCCGGCAACCATTGCGGAGCAGACGCCCGAGCGCGCACCGCTCGCGCGCGCGCCAGACATGCGATCGAGGATCGCGCCGGCACCCGACGCGGAAACGAACTTCGCGGGCACTGCGGGCGCTGCGCCCGCCGCGCCTGCCGCGCCTGCCGCGCCCGACATCGCCGTCATGGCGGCGCGCGAGGCCGCGCGCAGCGCCGCAAGCCTCATTGATCTGCGCGAGATCCTGTCGGGGTTCGAAGGCTGCGCGCTGCGCACCACCGCTAAGCAGCTCGTCTTCGCCGACGGCAATCCGCAGGCGCGCGTGATGTTCGTCGGCGAGGCGCCGGGCCGCGAAGAGGATATCGAGGGCCTGCCGTTCGTCGGGCCCTCCGGCAAGCTGCTCGACCTGATGATGGCGGCGATCGGGCTGAACCGCACGACCGCTTACATCGCGAACGTCATTCCCTGGCGCCCGCCGGGCAACCGCACGCCGACCCCGCAGGAAAGCCAGATCTGCCTGCCGTTCATCCGCCGCCAGATCGAGCTGGCCAATCCCGACGTGCTGGTCTGCATGGGCAACCCGGCCACACAAGCCCTGCTCGGCGTCAAGGAGGGGATCATGCGCACGCGCGGGAAATGGTTCAACTTTCACACCGGCACGCGCGAGATCCGCGCCATCGCAACCTTCCATCCGGCCTTTTTGTTGCGCACACCGGCGCAAAAGCGCTTCGCCTGGCGCGATTTCCTCGCGATAAAAAAGGCACTGAGCGGAAGCTAAACGGGATGCGTGTGAAACCATCCGCGCCTATGTTCCTTGATGTGAACTGACTCTTTATCTTGTTTGAGCATGATCTTTTCCGAAAACCGGTGCCCATCCCCGATCGGGGTCGAGGACATGCTTTTCGGGATCATGCTCTGGGAACGATCCGATGGACTTCGACCCCGTCCTTCTCGCGCGATTGCAGTTCGCCTTCACGATCTCGTTTCACATCATCTTTCCGAGCTTCACGATCGGGCTCGCGGCCTATATCGCGACGCTGCTGGTCATGTGGGTGCGCACCGGCGTTGACCGTTTTCAGTTCCTGGCGCGGTTCTGGACCAAGATCTTCGCAGTCTCGTTCGGCATGGGGGTCGTGTCGGGGATCGTGCTGTCGTACCAGTTCGGCACCAACTGGAGCCGCTTCTCGGTCGTCACCGGCAATGTGATCGGACCGGCGATCGGCTACGAGGTGCTGACCGCCTTCTTCCTCGAAGCGACCTTCCTGGGCGTCCTGCTGTTCGGCTGGAACCGCGTGCCGCCGTGGTTCTCCGCGATGGCGGCGGTGATCGTCGCGATCGGCACGTCGACATCGGCGTTCTGGATTCTCTCCGCCAATAGCTGGATGCAGACACCGGCCGGCCACGAGGTGCGCGACGGCATCGCCTATCCGCTCGACTGGATCGCGATCATCTTCAACCCAAGCTTCCCGTATCGCTTCGCGCATATGCTGACCGCCGCCTATCTCACGACGGCCTTCGTGGTGCTCGCGGTCGGCGCGCGCTATCTGATGGCCGGCCGTCATCATGCCGACGGCCGCACCATGGTGCGGATGGCGATCGGCATGATCGCCATATTGGCGCCGCTGCAGCTTTTCCTCGGCGACCAGCACGGGCTCAACACGCTCAAGCATCAGCCGATGAAGATCGCCGCGATCGAGGGACACTGGGACGGCTCGAAACCGGGTGATCTCGAACTGTTTGCCTGGCCGGACGAGAAGAACGAGACGAACCGTTTCTCGATCGCGATCCCGCGCGGCGCCTCTCTGGTTCTCACGCATGATCCGAACGGCTTGTTTCCCGGCCTGAAGAGCGTCCCGCCGGATCAGCGTCCGCCGGTCAAGCCGGTGTTCTTTGCGTTCCGCATCATGGTCGGCATTGGCCTCTTGATGATCGCCATCGGGCTGTTCGGCGCCTTCTTGTGGTGGCGTGGGCAACTCGTCACGACGCGCTGGTACCTGGGAATCGTGCAATATGGCTGGTGGCTCGGCTTCGTTGCCGTGCTGTGCGGCTGGATCACTACCGAGGTCGGCCGCCAGCCCTGGATCGCCACCGGCATCCTGCGCACCGCCGATGCGATCTCGCCGGTTTCGGCCGCAAGCGTGCTGACGACGCTGATCCTGTTCGTCATCGTCTACGGCATCGTGTTCACGATGGGCATCTATTACATCAACCGCCTGATTGCGCGCGGGCCGCAGGGCTCGGCCGTCGCGCCACCCGGCAAGGACACGCCTGGGCGCCCGCTCGGTTCGGCCGCGGATGCGGCGCGCGAAGCGCTGCAGGCGGGAGGGTGACATGGAATGGTATCTCCCCGTCATCTGGGCGGCGCTGATCGGCACCGCGGTCGCGCTCTATGTGATCCTCGACGGCTTCGATCTCGGCATCGGGATTCTGTTCCCTTACGCCGAGGAGGAACACGAGCGCGACCAGATGATCTCGTCGATCGCACCGTTCTGGGACGGCAACGAGACCTGGCTGGTGCTCGGCGGCGGCGGTTTGCTGGTCGCGTTCCCGCAGGCCTATGCGGTGATCATGCCGGCGCTGTATCTGCCGGTGTTCGTGATGCTGCTGGCGCTGGTGTTTCGCGGCGTCGCGTTCGAATTCCGCACGGTGGCAAATACCAGCAAGCGATACTGGACCTTCGCGTTCTCGGCCGGCTCGACGCTCGCGGCCTTCTGCCAGGGCCTGATCCTCGCCGGGCTCATTCAGGGCATCAAGGTCGAGAACGGCGTATTCGCGGGCGGTGCGTTCGATTTTGCGACGCCCTTCGCGCTGTTGTGCGGGCTCGGCGTCGTCACCGGCTATGCGCTGCTCGGCGCCTGCTGGCTGGTGATGAAGACCGAAGGCGCCATCGCGGCACGCGCGCGGGGCCACGCCAAATATCTGCTGCTCGGCGTGCTGGTGTTCATGGCGGTGGTGAGCCTGTGGACGCCGCTGCAATTTCCGCGCATCGCGCAGCGCTGGTTCGCGCTGCCGAACATCCTGTTCCTTTGGCCGGTGCCGGTCGTCACGGCGCTCACCGCCCTGATGGCATGGCGCTGGCTCGAAGCCGGCCGCGACTACGGGCCGTTCTTCGCGGCGATCGCGCTATTCCTGCTCGGCTATGCGGGGCTGGCAATCTCGGTCTATCCCTATCTGGTGCCGCCATCGCTCACGATCTGGCAAACCGCCGCCGTGCCGGCCAGCCAGATCTTCATGCTGATCGGCACGCTGCCGCTGCTGCCGATCATCCTGATGTATACCGGCTTAGTCTACTACCTGTTCCGCGGCAAGCTGCGCGAAGGCGAAGGGTATCACTAGCGCGTGGACTCACTCGTGCGCAGCCATAGCCTGGACCCGAAGAAACGCCGTCCGCCAAATGCAAACGGCGTTGGACTGGCGCCTCAGCGTTGCGCCGGCAGGTCCGACTTCACCGCGAAGACCCAGACCATGCCGCCCTGCGGCACATCAGGATTATAGCCAAGGTTCAGCTTGGCCAAGGCATCCTGAATGCGCTGTGCGTCGACACCCCACCCGGATTGGACGGCGATGTATTGCACGCCTTCGACTTCGTAGCTCACGGGGGCGCCGACGATGCCCGAATTGGTCTTCTGCTGCCACAGCAACTTGCCTGTCTTCGCGTCGAAAGCACGGAACATGCGGTCGTTTGTTCCGCCGACGAAGACGAGGTCGCCGGCTGTAGCGAGAACCGACGCGAACAGTTGCGACTTTGCAAAGTCGAATTGCCAGACCTTCTTGCCCGTCGCCGGATTCCACGCTTGCAGCTCGCCAATGTGATCGGCGTTTGGCTGAACCGTGAGATCGAGCTTGTCAGGATCGGTACCAAGCCAGAGTTGCCCCTCGACAAGCGGCTTCTTCTCGCCTTCGAATTCACCACAGAGGTTCTCGTTCGCCGGGATATAGACAAGCTTCGTCTTCGGGCTATATGCGGCCGAGGGCCAGTCTTTGCCGCCCCAGAGCGATGGACAGAAGGGGACCTTCTTGGCAAGCGTCGGCTTATGCGCCGGATCGATGATCGGCTTGCCGTTCGTCTCGAGGCCCGTAAAGACGTTGTGCTTTACGAAGGGCACACCGGAAACGAACTTGATGTCCTCCTGCTGCCGGTCAAGCACCCAGAGATAGCCGTTCCGTCCTGGGTGCACGAGGCTCTTGATGCTTTTGCCGCCTATCTCGAGATCGATCAGCATCGGCGCCTCGACCTCGTCCCAGTCCCATGAATCATTGGGATGGTACTGGAAATGACCTTTAATCTTGCCGCTCGCGGGATCGAGCGCGATCACCGACGTGGTGTAGAGGTTGTCTCCCGGATGCGCGTCGCCGGGCCATGGCGCAGCGTTGCCGACGCCCCAATAGATGAGGTTGAGCTGCGGATCGTAGTTGCCGGTCATCCAGGCGGACCCGCCACCTGTTTTCCAGTCGTCGCCCTGCCAGGTTTCGTGACCCGGCTCGTTCGGGCCCGGGATCGTGAATGTGCGCCACAGCTCCTTGCCGTCCTTGGCATCGAAGGCAACGACGTAGCCGCGCACGCCGTATTCACCGCCCGAGCCGCCGACGATCACCTTGCCGTCGACGACGAGCGGCATGAGAGTGAGGTATTGGCCCTTGCGATAGTCCTGCACCTTCTGGTCCCAAACCACTTTGCCGGTTTTTGCTTCGAGCGCGACGACATGGTCGTCCGTGGTTGCCAGATAGACTCTGTCCTCCCATAGGCCGACGCCGCGGTTCGTGGGATGTAGCTGGACCAGATCCTCCGGCAACTTGCGTTTGTAGCGCCAGATGAGATCGCCGGTCGCGGCGTCAGCCGCGATCACTTGGCCCTCCGGAGTCGCTACGAACATGACGCCGTTGTTGACGATCGGCGGCGCCTCGTGGCCTTCGGTCACACCAGTCGAGAGGGTCCATACCGGAACCAGTTCCCGGACGTTGGCGGAATTGATCTTGTCTAGCGGGCTGTAGCCATGGCCGTCATACGTCCGGCGGTACAGCATCCAGTTGCCGGGCTCGGGATTCGCTAGGCGCTGCTGATTAACGGCGCTGTAGTTCTTGATTTCGCCTGCGGCGGCCGGCATCGGCATCGCGATGATTGCAGCAACGCCACACAACAGCACTCGTCTCATAGGATCCTCCTTGGATCTTTGTTGGTCTTCAGTTCCTCATCTGCACTCCGAAAATTTCTCTTGTGTGATCGCCAATTCAGGTCGTCTTCGTTCCGACGCGGCCGCGGAACGGGCCGCCGGCGATGAGGACGCCGTCTTCAATCTTCAATGGGAGAAGCGGAAGCGCCCGAGGCGCGGGCCCGGAGATGACCTGGCCATCTTGCCGAGGGTCGTACTCCGATTGATGGCACTGACAGTGAAACAACTTCTTGTCATTGTTCCATCCCGTCACGGGACACTGCGCGTGAGTACAGATGGCCGAGTAGCCGATGATGCCGTCAGCCGTATGCGGCAACGTGGCTTCGTCGATTTCAGTGGAATTGAGACGGATGAGGAGGATCTGGTTCAGCAAAGACCCGTCGCGAACAGTGCCTGTCTGCGGGTCCATCGGCCACGCCAGCACTTGAGGCGCATCTCTTTCGAGGTCATCAGGTTTGATCTCCGCACCTTTTTTCTCACCAGAGAAGTAAACAAAGCGGTCGCCTGGCCGTGGGCGAAGTTTGGTGAGGTCCTCTGGCTCATTCGCCTTCAGTAACCGACAAGGAAAGACTGCGAGTCCGGCCGCAATCGCGAGCTTAAGAAGGGTACGCCGCGGCGCCAAATCGCCGGCTTGCGGTTTTGACTCCGACTTTTGCGATCCATTCTCGAGCATGAACGCCAGCTCCGGGACCATTCACAAACGTAACCGTCGAGATTGCTCGCCTCGTGGAATATTGTTTAGCGCGGCTCGCGCGCACGCAAAGCTCCGGGTACACGACAGGCACAAACTCGCGTGCGTGTCGCGTACAGCGCTGACGTCGAAGTTCCTCAAACTCATTGATCACCATCTTTGGGGCCATGCTGCCGGCTCAATGGAGCGCGGCGTTGCCGCAAAGATGATCGATGACAGAGCGTCGCATCAACAACCTCGGCGTGTCAATAAACGAAATCTTGCGAAGCGTTTCCAAAAGAGGTTCCGGGACGGCTTCGCGATTGCCAGGCTGATTGCTTGAGAACCCGACCGTGACGC
>JBBWZU010000366.1:0-2849 GCA_039649225.1 Hyphomicrobiales bacterium
GACCTGTACCGAGCGGCATCCTCGTGATCCGAGTCGTGCATGGCGCCCGCTACCTCCCAGCCCTGTTCCGACCCGCCCCCCCTCTCAAGTAGCTGCGCGTTGCGGTCGATCTCGCGTCGGCGCACAGTGATCGCATGCCTGACACGCCAACCAAGCCTGATCCGGACTTCACCAGCGAGCAACCGCCGTTCACCCGGGAGGAGGCGATTGCCGACCTCCGGCAACAGATCGATGAAGGGCTGGCGAGCGGAATCGACGAGTCCACCGACTTCGAATCTGGAGGCTTCTGTGAGGTCGCGGGGCTTGGACGGCGCTCGCCGGGCGCTGTGGCGCGACCTCATTGAAGCCGGATTGAACTGACCCGCGGGCCGAGAGCGCTATGGGCGAAGTGGCAACCGTATAGTGGGGCATGGCGGCCGATGATGCCGGCGTGGTCGGCTCTTGCGCGCGAGGGAGGGTGCCGCAGAGGCCGCGGAGCGGATCCGTGGCGGTCTTGCCAGGGATCGTATGTGGCGGTTCGGCGATGCCGGAGTGATGTTCGGCGCGCTCGGCACATACTGATCCGAGCCGCCGTCCAATCGGCTGAAAATGGCGCGAGACTGAGTTGGGCGGATGAGCTGCCGGTCACGAGGTGTCGCACCAGAACGCAGGACGGGGCGGCGGCTCCGGGCGCAACGGCCCGCGCTGCTGCATTGGGCCACCGCACTCGGGACAAACGTCCAGGGCATGCCCTGTCAGCCGTAGGTGGCGCTCGCGATAGCTCTCGGTCGGTTGCGGCTCTGGCCTGGGCGCCGCGAGCAAGGCGCGGCATCGCGCGAGCTTGGCAGTGCGATGGCCATTGGCCAGAAACCCAATATGGCGGATGCGGTGGAAGCCGTCGGGCACGGCATGCAGCAGAAACCGGCGCATGAACTCGCCGGCGGCCAGGGTCATCAGCTTGGTCTTGCCGCACTGGCGGTAGTCCCTCCAGGTAAAGCTGACCTGGCCGTCGGCGAGCCGGGTAAGGCGGCTGTTGGCGATGGCAACCCGATGGGTGTAACGGCCGAGATAGGCGAGCACCTGTTCGGGGCCGGCGAAAGGACGCTTGCTGTAGACGACCCATTCAGTGCCGCGCAGAGCGCCGAGGCGCCGGGCGAACCGGGCGGGCTCGGCGAGACCGGCGAGCGCACCGGAGAAGCGCAGCACGCCGGCTGCGAACGCCGCCCGGAGCCGGTCGAGGAACAGCGTGCGGAACCGACGGGACAGCACCCGTACCGGCAAGAAGAACCCGGGCCGGCAGGCGACCCACCTCGTCTGGTCGGGCGATAGTCCGCCACCCGGGACAATGCAGTGCAGGTGCGGATGGTGCTGCAGCGCCTGCCCCCAGGTGTGCAGCACGGCAACGGCACCGATCTCGGCGCCGAGGTGACGCGGGTCGGCGGCAATGTCGCGTAGCGCGTCGGCGGCGGCACGGAACAGGATGGCGTAGACCACGCGCTTGTTGTGGAACGCGATCTCCGCTGCTGGCGCCGGTAGGGTGAACACGACGTGGAAGTAGGGCACCGGCAGCAACTCGGCTTGGCGCGCCTCGAGCCACTCGGCTCGCGCCAGGCCTTGGCATTTCGGACAATGCCGGTTGCGGCAAGAGTTGTAGGCGGGGCGGGTCAATCCACACGCGCCGCACTGCTCGACATGGCCGCCGAGCACGGCCGTCCGGCACGCCTCGATCGCCGCCATGACGCGCCGCTCGACCCGGCCGAGATGGGCACCGCGGTCGCGACGAAACGCCTCGCCGTGGCGGCGGAACACGTCCGCCACCTCCAGCGTGGGACGCATCGGACCGCCTCAATGCGGCGGGGTCACCTCGAGCCGCAGCCGGTCGAGCGGGCTCGGCGTGGAACGGATGGTACTGGTCGCAACCTGCGTGTATCGCGCGGTGGTGTTCAAGCTGCTGTGCCCAAGCAGGGCCTGGATGATGCGGATATCGGTGCCGTTCTCTAGCAGGTGGGTGGCGAAGCTGTGCCGCAGCGTGTGCACGGTCACCCGCTTGCTCAGCCCGGCAGCGGCGCAGGCCGAGCGGCAGGCGGCGTGCAGCACCGTCGGACCGATCGGATGCTCGCCGTCACGACCGGGGAACAGCCAATGCGCCGGTCGGGCCAGCTTCCAGTAGGACCGCAGGATCCCGAGCAGCTGCGGCGAGAGCATGACGTAGCGGTCGCGCCCGCCTTTGCCCTGTTCGACGCGTATCACCATCCGGCTGCTGTCGATGTCGGCGACCTTGATCCCGGCGGCCTCGGACGCGCGCAGCCCGGCGGCGTAGGCGGTGGTCAGCGCGGCACGGGCTTTCAGGCCCGGCACCGCCTCGAGAAAGGCCACGACCTCGTCGGCACTCAGCACCACCGGCAGTTTGCGCGGTGTGCGGGCATACGGGATCCGCTCAGGCACATCGGCCTGCTTGAGCGTCACGCCATACAGGAACCGAAGCGCGCAGACCGTCTGGTTGAGCGCCGGCCACGAGATGCCGCCAGCGACGAGATGGACCTGGAAGGCACGGACCTCCTCCAGGCCAAGTCTCTCAGGCGAGCGGCCGAAGAAGCGGCCGAACTTGGCAACCGCGTGCACATACGATCGCTGCGTCGCCGGTGACAGATTGCGGACCGTCATGTCCTCGATCATGCGGCGGCGAAGGGGGCTCATCTCGGTCATCGGGGATCTCCCGTCCAGGGTTGGGGAACCCCCAAACCCTGGCAGATCAGAGACCCAGCTCGGCGCTAACCCGACCCCAATCCCGCGCTAGCGGGTTAGTTCAATCGGCAATCTTCTTGCCCGTGCCGATCGCCGATCAGGTGTGGCAAGCCGGACTCACTCAG
>JBBWZU010000384.1:0-5103 GCA_039649225.1 Hyphomicrobiales bacterium
CCGTAACGCCAATTCACAACGTGTTGCTGTGTGTCCGGTTCCGGTCGCAATTTCGTGCCAATTTGGCTATGAATGTGACGCTGCCAGGGAGGGGCCAGATGCAGAGAATTCGACTGATTTCCGCCGCTATTCTGGTCGGGGGGGCGCTCATTTTGCCTGCCGCTGCGCAATTGCCGCGCCCAAGCGGTCCGCCGCCCGCGGCGCAGAAGGGGATGGCGCCCGGCCCTGGTGCCCAGAAGGGCGCGCCACAGCAGCAGGCTCAACCGTCAGTCGCGCCACCCGCGCCCTACACGGCACTCAAGATGGGCCCGCCGAAGCCCTACGAGGACGCGAGCCTTGCGGCCTTCCGTAAGGACGTCGCCGCCGCCGCGCAGAAGAAGGATCGCGCGGCACTCGCCAAACTGGTGCTGGCGCAGGGCTTCTTCTGGATCAAGGAAGAGGGCAACGCGGCCGGCAAGAAGTCCGGGATCGAGGCACTGTCCACGGCGCTCAATCTCGCCGCCAAGAACGGGTCGGGCTGGGAATCGCTCGGCGAGTTCGCCGCCGACGATACCGCCGCGCCTTATCCGGACCGGCCGAACACGGTCTGCTCGCCGGCCGGTCCGGAATTCAACCCGCCGGACCTCGAGAAGCTTGCCGAGGCGACCAAGACCGACCTCGGCGACTGGGGCTTCTTTGCGCAGGATGGCGTCGAGGTGCACGCGACCGCGCAGGCGAATTCGCCCGTCACCGAAAAGCTCGGCATGCATTTCGTGCGCGTGATGCCCGACACGGCGCCGAATGCGAGCCAGGAAATGATGCGCATCGTCACGCCGAGCGGCAAAGTCGGGTTCGTCGCCGCCGAGGCGGTCAGCCCGCTCGGCTCGGATCAGCTCTGCTACGGCAAGGACGCGAGCGGCGCCTGGAAGATCGTCGGGATGATCGGCGGCGAGTAGGCGCTTAAAGCTTTCGCTGACGGAAAAGCCGCTGGATTCGTCCGGCGGCTTTTTCTTTGCAGCGGCATTTGGCCCCGCGGCATCAAGCAAGCGTGATTTGAATGCCAGCCCTGTTCCCGCCGAGCATTGCGCCGCAACTTAAAGGGGGAGACATCATGTCGAAGTTTGCACTTGGCGGCGCCACATTGGCGCTCGTCATCGCCACGCTGACAACACCCGCGCTCGCGCAACGCCCTCAAATCCAGACCACCAAGGTCGAGGGCACCGACGGCGTCTACATTTTCCGCAACGGCGGCCATCAGTCGATGTTCATCGTCACCAAGGACGGCGTGATCGCAACCGATCCGATCGCCTATGGCCGGCCGACCGGCGGCCAGCAATACATCGACGAGATCCGCAAGGTCACCGACAAGCCGATCAAATATCTGATCTACAGTCACCATCATTTCGATCATGCGGCCGGCGGCAAGGCGTTCAAAGACGCCGGCGCGCGCATCATCGGGCACAAGAACATCAAGCCGCATCTGATCGCCACCAAGGACCCGTTCACCGTGATGCCGGACGAGTTCTTCGACGACAAGAAGACAGTCAAGCTCGGCGGCACGATGCTGGAGCTGATCTATCTCGGCCTCAATCACTCTGATTCAAACATCGTGATGCGGCTGCCGAAGGAGAAGATCATCTTCCTGGTCGACACGATTCCGGTCGGCACGTTCCTCGGCCGCGGCTTCATCGACATCTTCCCGCTGGAAACCGAGACTTTCATCAACAAGGTGATCGCGCTTGACTGGGAACGGATGATCCCCGGTCATCCGGGCCAGCCGAACGACCGGCTCGGTACCAAGGACGACGCCAAGGCCGTGCTCACGTTGATGCAGGAGGCATCCGCCGAGATCAAGAAATCGGCCCAGGACGGCAAGTGCTGGGACACGGTCGAGAAGGAATTCAAGCTGCCGAAATACGCGACGCTGCCGGGCTATGAGGCCGGCCTCGGCATGGTCGCGCGGCGCTATTGCGGGCTGTGGGGCCGCGGGACCTGAATCGGTCCAACTCTATAGCTTTCGCGTATGGTCTGTGGCGGTGTTGCGAGAGCAGCGCCGCCGCAAGCGCTTTTGATGTTGTCGATCGCTTCACAAGCAGCCGCAGTCCAATCCATCGAACGGCAGGGAGCTTGTGACACACGTTCTGCCCTCGCCATGGACAATCCGACGTGCTGGAGGCGAAGCTTTAGAATTACTATAATGCGAAGGTAGAACAGATTCGATTTATACCAATTCTAATCTGTTTATTTCTACAGCTATTCCAGTATATCCTCTCCGAAATACTATCGAATCCGTTTGACCCCCATTTTCACTGTAGTTAAGCCGAGAGCGATCGGGCATTGGGTCGCGCGCCAAAAAGACGCGAGCCCGTGGGGTCAAAACGGGGTGAACTATGGCTGGTATCAAGGCGCCGCTGTCACGGCGTTTTCAGCGCATCGCGACGCTCAAGATTGCACTGCTATCCGTAAGCTATGTGGCGCTCAGCATGGCGGCCTCGGTTGGCGCAAGTGCTCAGAATCCGGTCGCACAGGCGCCCGCCGAAGGCACCCAACTGCCGCCGGTCCGCATTGACGAGCCCAACCGCAAGCCGCGCCGCAAGCAAGCTGAACAGCGCAGCCGCGCCAACACGCCGGCACGCACAGCGCGGCGAAACGCGCCGCGTCAGACGGCGCAGCCCGCTCCTGCGGCTCCAGCCGGCAAAGCCGATACCCAGGACACACGTACCGGCACGGTCGGCGTCTATGCCAACAGCACCTCGGTCGCGACCAAGACCAACACGCCGCTGATCAACATTCCGCAGTCCGTCAGCGTGCTGACCAAGGACTTCATCAAGGACCAGGGCTTCCAGAGCATCGACGATGCCGTGCGCTACGTTCCGGGCGTCGTTCCGCACCAGGGCGAAGGCAACCGCGACGAGCTTGTCATCCGCGGCGTTGATTCCAGCGCGAACTTCTTCGTCAACGGCTTCCGTGACGACGTGCAGTTCTTTCGCGACCTCTACAACACGCAGAGCATCGAGATACTGAAGGGTCCGAGCGCGCTGATCTTCGGCCGCGGCGCCGGCGGCGGCTTGCTGAACCGCACCCTGAAGGAAGCCGACTGGAAGACGATACGCGAGGTCACGGCGCAAACCGGTTCATGGTTCGATCGGCGCATCGCCGTCGACGTCGGTCAGGGCATCAACGAGAATGTCGCGGCACGGTTCAATGCGTTCTACGAAGCGAGCGACACGTTCCGCGACTATGGCCACCTCGAACGCTATGGACTCAACCCGACGTTCTCGTTCCGGCCGAGCGACGATACCAAGATCAAGGTGAGCTACGAATATTACCACGACGAGCGCCTCGCAGATCGTGGCAATCCCTCGCAATCGATCACCGGGGTGCCGGTGACCGCAGCGAACGCCGCTTTCGCGCGCGCCAATCCCGCGAGCCCCTTCGTCTCGAACTTCGCGACCTTCTTCGGCAGCCCGAACTACAACGGCACCCACGCCGACGTGAACACCGGCATGGCCTTCATCGAGCACGACTTCGGCAATGGCCTCTCGGTGAAAAATTCGTCGATGTTTGCGAGTTATCTGCGCGGCTATCGCAACGTTTATCCGGGAAACGGCGCGCTCTCCGGCGCGGTCAACCCGGCCGATACATCGATGAACCTTGCGGCCTATCAGAACACGACCAATCGCAACAATTTGTTCAATCAGACCGATTTCACCTACAAGGTCGAGACTGGACCAGCGCGACATACCCTGACCTTCGGCACCGAATTTGGCCTTCAGGCGGGCTTGGCACATCGCGACACTGGCTTCTTCCCGACAAATGGCGGGGCGAACACGATCGCGGTCAATCCTTTCTCGCCAACCTACTTCGGACCCGTCGTCTTCAACCACATCGCGACCGACGCGGCGAGCCGCTCCGACCTCTACACCCAATCCGGCTATGTGCAGGACCAGATCGAGCTCACGCGTTACCTGCAACTGATTGCCGGCGTGCGCTACGACCGCTTCGACTTCACAGCGTTCGACGAAAACACCAGCACGACGCGCAGTCGGGTCGACGAGAAGGTGTCGCCGCGCGCCGCGATCATCGTCAAGCCGATCGAGAATCTTTCGGTTTACGCGTCCTACGCCATTTCCTATCTGCCAGCCTCGGGCGATCAGTTTACGCAGTTGAACAACGGCACGCTCATCCTTGAGCCGCAGAAGTTCGACAACAAGGAAATCGGCGTCAAGTGGAACATCCTTCCACGGCTGCAATACTCTGCCGCCATCTACCAGCTTGACCGAACAAACGTTCCGATTGCCGACCCGAATAACGCTGGCTTCTTCCTTCTGTCGGGCAGCCACCGGATCCGTGGCTTCGAGACCGAGTTGAAGGGCTATGTCACCGCCGATTGGCAGTCATCGCTCGGCTACGCCTACACGGACGCCCGGATCACAAGCGATACGACGACGACGATCGTCGCCGGCAACCGTGTTCAACTCGTTCCCTTCCATCAGTTCTCGCTGTGGAACAAATACCAGTTCACCCCGATGTGGTCCGCGGCACTCGGCGTCATCTACTTCTCGGATTCGTTTGCGTCATCCGACGACACCGTGAAGCTGCCGGGCTTCGTTCGTGTCGACGCCGCGGTCTACGCCAGGATCAACGAGACCTGGAAAGCCCAGATCAATGTCGAGAACATCTTCAACGAGGGCTACTGGGCGACCGCGGACGGCAATAACAACCTGTCGCCGGGACAATCGCGAACGGTCCGCCTCACGGCAACGGCCAACTTCTAACCACAACGACGCCTGCCGTGGCCAGAGCGCGCGCAGGCGTTCCGACATTGCGCGCATAGGAGACGGTGGAGCTACGAGTGGGCAAGAACACCTAAGCGCCGAGGCTTTCTTTCTTTATTCCATTTCTAATATGCGAGCGATTTCCGCATTCGATCTCGACAATACGATTCAGACACTGGTACAGCGTCTCGGCCGCGATGATCCCGAAACGGTCAAATTGAGCGGCATCTATCACAACCTCATTCGTTACTGGGCCGAGGTATGACCAAGTTCCGTTTTCGCATTGCATGTCTGATCGCCTTCGCGGCGCTCTTGTTCGCGCCTGCGGTCCGCGCGCAGAACGCCG
>JBBWZU010000401.1:0-14794 GCA_039649225.1 Hyphomicrobiales bacterium
TTTAGGCCATCCTCGCGCAACGCAACCGTCGAGCGCTGGCTGAACAAAGAAGTCATGCCGGTTTATGATGCGATGAAGGCCGACCCGAAACGGGCGATCCCTGTCGAAAAAGTTTTCACTGCCGTTCGCGAGCATCATGCTGCGCGAATGAAGGCTGCCAAAAGGTGAAGCGAACGATTGATCGCGTTCTTTACGGACGCGGCGGAGTGGAGCGCTTGTAGAGCGTATTGCGCCAAGCCATAAGACCCCACCCGCCGCCTTCGGCGGCACCCTCCCCTTCGGGGAGGGATAAGCAAGCGTTCAGATCACGCGGATCGGATCTTGCCCGTAGCCGTTCGGGCCGGTCGTGCCTTTGGTGCACGCCCAGACGAGCAGCAGAATGATCCCGATGACCGTGAAGGCGATCAGGAACCACCAGCCGGTGCGATCGATGTCGTGCAGACGACGGACCGCGACCGAAATGTTGGGCACCAGGAGTCCGAGCGACAGGACCGTGGTGAGCGGGCTGTATCCGCTCTCGGAGAACAGCATCATGTCGATTGCGGTTGCGACGATGGAGGCGATGAAGAAGAACAGCGCCCAGTACCAATATTCCGATCGCGGCGCGCGGCCGGAAAAGGTCGCATAGTTCTTCAGTACGGATGAAATCGCTTCACCAAAACCCATTGCGGCAGCTCCCGTTGACGGAGGCGAGCTGTAGACGAGTCGATACAACGGGCTGTGAACCGCTTGCGAACCCCGGTTCTCATTCCGCCGTCATGTTGGAGATGTAAGTCGGTGAAGGGCGCGCGCCGAGCCGAGTTGAAGCCGGATCATCAGTGTGTCTCGAACTCGGGACGTAGGCCGACCAAGATTCTCGCAACGCAATGGCTGCGCTCGGCAAGGTCCGCGATATTCGAGAGCCCCATGTAATTCGTCGCAATGTCGAAGAGATACGCCGATATCGCCTCTGCTGTCGCGCGTTGGTCCATCAACATGACGTACGCCTTGTCCGCGTAGGCGTCGTATTCGTTTGCGGCCCCTGGTATGCTGGCCACACCGATCGGGTCCCAGTCGCGCATCAGGATCTCACGGACGCGGGCGCGATTTTCACGTGACTGGTATTTGTTCCGCCCGTGCGCCATGCCTCACACTCCAAGTAGCGGGGCCCTGACGACTTGGCTCTATCCTGCCGCAGCTTCGGGCGGCGGTAGCAACGCCAGAGTTGGGTCGCCAGCGTTTGTTACCCTGGATTCCCGCTTACTCGGGAATGGGCGGAAAGTGGTCTCATCTGCTTCACCGCCCGAACATGCGCCGCATCCAGGACGCGGGTCGCGGCTTCGACTGTCGCTTGTGCGCGTAGCTGCGCGCGGCGGTGTGCAGGTCGCGCGGCGGCATCGCCATGACGGCGCGGCATTGATCCTCCGACAATCCCTCGCGCGCGCCGACGGCCTGCGGAGCGGCGAGGAATTCCTCGCGGAACGCACGGTCGGTGAGCAACCGCGCCATGAAATGCTCCAGCCTATCCTGCATCGGCGCGTTCCGGCCGCGCGATCGCGCGGCCCTTCGCCAGCGCGGCCCGCGCGCGATCCAGTTCTTGCAACAGCTCGGGCATGGCCGGGTATTCGCCGTCGCGCTCCAGAATGACGGTCAGCGGCTGCGCGGCGCGCGCCGCGATCTCCGTCAGCAAGGCATAAACCGGCTCGGTCACCGCGTGCAGGTGATCGTCGAGCAGATACGGTTTGACGCCGTCCGGCGACGTGATCCAGCGGCCGCCCGCGATGTGCAGGGTGGCGACGCGTTCGAGCGGGATCGCATCGAGGAAACTCAGCGGCTCGGTCCCGAAATTGACCGCGTTGGCGTAGAAGTTATGCACGTCCAGCAACAGCCCGCAGCCGGTTGCGGCGATGATATGCGAGATCCAGTCCGCTTCGCTCAAGGTGCTGCCGGGCGGCTCGACCAGCGTGGCGATGTTCTCCATCGCCGGCATGCTGCCAACGATGCGCGCGGCCTTGCGCAGATTGCGCGTAGCGCTTTCGACGGACTCTTGCGTGCGTGGCGGTGCCGCCAGATGACCGATCTCGATGCCGCCTGCGCGCACGAAGGCGAGGTGATCCGACCATCCTTCGGGCTGCACATCATCGACCAGCCGTGCAACGCGGTCCAGCCGCGCGGTCGCGACCTCTTCGGCGCCGGCCAGACCGAGATCGATGCAATGCAACTGAAGCGCGGCGTGCTGCGCCATCAGGTTCAGGCCCCGCCGTTGCGCGCGGTTCGCCTCGAGATAGTTGTCGGCCACCACCTCGAGGACATCGATCCGGTCGAGCGCCTCGAAGATGCCGGCCGCCAGTTCCGGCCGCCAACCCAGCCCGACGCGGTCCTTGCCTGTGCATGTCCTTTTTCGCAAAACCGGTCCCCACTTTTGCGGGACATGCCCTAGCTGCCGCATCCGCCGCACCCGCCTCCGCCACCACCACAGCCGCCGCCACCACCACCGGAACTGCCGCCGCCGCAGGAGGACCCACTCGATGACGATACCGGCTTCGGCCACGCATAGGCTGCCACCGGGAAGACCGCCGAAGGAAGCAAGGCGGCGCCGAACAACGCGGTGAGCCACAGCACCTCGCGCGTCGCGCCGCCGGGGCGCAGCGAGCCGGCGCGGTCGCGCAGGCCCGCGAACAGCGTGCGCACACTGGCCAGGTAGTCGTCGCCTAGGCGCGTGCGATAATTATTCCAGCCGTGAGTGGCAAGGACAGTCGCGACGATCATCAAGACAATGAGAATTTCGACGTTGCGCCGCCCCGCGCTCAGCGCGATCCATATCTTAATGACGCCAAGCCCAAGCAGCGCCGCGATCGCCAGCGCGAGAGCGACACGCCGCATGCTGAGCGTCGCGGCGTTGGGGAGCAGGTCGAGGCTGCGCAACCGGTCCTCGTAGTTGGTGGCAACGACATCCCGCAGTTTGCTGTTCTGCCACGCCGAGGACACGGAGGCACCGCCGCGGAAGTACTGCAGAACCTCCCGTTCGATCTGCGGCTGGCCGAATTGCGCTGTCATGTTCGGAGCCGGGTGCGCCGTGCCGCCGGTGAGTTGCAACAGGCCGCGATCGACGAGGCCGACCGTGGCGACGCGGATGACCTCCGTCGGCCCGCCGTTGAGGCAGGCAAACAGATAGGGGTCCTTGAGTTCGATTGTCGGTATCGCGCCGGTCTCGTAGGCTCGACGTCCAAGGTAAAGCAGCCCCAGCACGATGACCGCGAACAACACGTAGAAAACCAGGAACTGCGGACCCGGGAGCGCGAGCGGATTCATCGAAAGGCTCACGACAATTGCGCGGTGCGTTCCGCGATGCGCGTGACGAGGTCTATTGTCCGAACCAGTGCGCGCTGCGGCTCGGCTATCGCCCCGCCCTCATGTGCGGCGAGCAAACCTACTGCCGCCGCCTCACCCTCGGCGCCGAACGATGCGGCAACGGCTTTCAGCGCGGCATCGGAGCCGGAATTCGGCGCGCCCTCGAGCTCCAGCAGCGTGCCGGCGGCCGCGCGCAGCGGTCCGAGCGCATCGACGAGCACGCGCACGATCTGCTCGGCGCGCTGTCCGCGCGACACATAGGCCTCGCGCAGCCGCAGCGTCAGATTGAGCAGGATCTGGCGCAACCGGAAGATCTCGGCATTGCGCGGGACCTTCGTCGCGGCGAAGACTTGCCTGCCGAAGATCACGCGATGCCGGCGCAGGATGTCGGCGAATTTCTGCGCGAAACACTCGACCGCCGCGGGAATTTCGCTTTCCAGCAGGAACATGACGCGCAGCTGGATCGCGGCCTCGGCGGCCAGCAACGGATCACCGAGTTGGCTGAGCTTCTCGGGGTCGAACGTTCGCAGGACCAGGATCAAGTTCACGTCGGAGGTTGGTCTGAGCCGGCCTTCGGCCGCGCTGCCGAACAGCACGATCGACACAAGATCGTCGGCCAGGATGTCCCGCGCCTTGGCGGCGAAGTCCGCCAGTACGCTTGCCACATGCGCCGGCAACCCGTCGAGGCGCGCGATGCTGCCTTCCATGTGCTCTCGCGGGCTGCGCGCCCGCCTCCATATGATCCGCTCGCGCTACTCCGCGGCCGCGTTGGTGCGCACCGCGCGCTCCGCGCGCGCGCTCTGCGCCAGCGCGGCGAGCTTGCGGTGCTGCTCGGGACTGCCGCCGGGCTGGATCATGCCGGCGCTCATCAGCAGCTTGGCCGCATCCTCGACCGGGAGCTCGAGCTCGATGACGTCGCGCTTGAGCACGTAGAAGAAGAATCCCGTGGTCGGGTTCGGCGTGCACGGCATGAAGGCCGAGGCGTATTCGTCCTCGCTCGGCAGCTTCTCGGTGATGTCCAGTCCGGGCGGGGTCGACAGGAACACCAGCGACCACATGCCGGGCGCCGGAAACTCCACCAGCCCGACAGTGCGGAATGACGAACCCGATTTCGAGAACAGCGTCTCGAACACCTGCTTGAGGCCGCGGTAGAGCGGCCGCACGATCGGCACGCGCTCCAAAATGGTCTCGCCGATCTCCACCATGGTCCGCCCGACCAGGTTCGCGGTCAGGAAACCAAGCACGGTCAGCGCCGTGAACGCGATGATCAGGCCAAAACCCGGAACCTTGATCGGCAGATAGGTTTCCGGCCGGTAGGCGATCGGAATGAACGGCCGCACCAAGTCGTCGACCCAGGTCACGAGGGTCCAGATCAGCCAGATGGTGATCGCCACCGGCCCGGTGACGACCAAGCCGGTCAGAAAGTAGGTCCGAATGCGGCTGCCAACGCTATGGTGCGCCGGCTCCGGCGCTCGAGCCGTCGTCCCAGAGTCCCCAGTGATACTCATTGCTCCCTGCGGCCCTCGGCCTTGTTGCCCATTCCACCACGTGCTTCGATTCTACATTCGCACACCGCCCACTGTCGTGCGAATCTCGAAATCAAAGAAGCGCTTGTAACCTATTGTTCCCGCGCGGCTTCGGGCTTGAAGTCCTCAGGTGAGCCTACAGCACGACCTCAAGGAACTTCAAATCCGCCGCAAACCCGATCTGCCCTGAGTATAGGGAAAATCCATGGCAGACCGCCACCCGGCCTATGTGGGGGATGGCAGGGTGCCGCACCAGTGGTAAGGGGCCCGGGGAGGCTGTTTTGGCCTACTCGACAGTGACGGATTTGGCCAGGTTGCGCGGCTGGTCGACGTCCGTGCCCATCATGACGGCCGTGTGATAGGCCATCAGTTGCACCGGGATGGCGTAAACCAGCGGCGTGACGGTCGCAGGCATTTCGGGAAGCGTCAGCACGACGGTCGATTCCACCGTCGCCTCCAGCGCCCCCTTGGGATCAGTGACGAGGATGATGCGGCCGCCGCGCGCCGCGACTTCCTGCATGTTCGATACGGTCTTCTCGAACACCTTGTCGAAAGGCGCGATCACGATCACCGGCATGGTCTCGTCGATCAGCGCGATCGGACCGTGCTTGAGCTCGCCGGCTGCGTATCCTTCGGCGTGGATGTAGGAGATTTCCTTCAGCTTCAGCGCGCCTTCGAGCGCGATCGGATAGGACGTGCCGCGGCCGAGATAGAGCACGTCGCGGCTCTTTGCGAGATCGCGGCCGAGCAGCTCGATCTGCGGCTCGAGCTTGAGCGCCTCGGTCATCAGGCGCGGCACCTCGATCAGCGCCCGCACCAGCTTGCGTTCGTCATCCTCGGACAGGAGGCCGCGCGCCCTGCCGGCGGCGATCGCCAGACACACCAGCGCGGCAAGCTGGCAGGTGAATGCTTTTGTCGACGCAACGCCGATCTCGGGGCCGGCCAGCGTCGGTATCACCACGTCGCTTTCGCGCGCGATCGTCGAGGAGGGAACGTTCACGACCGAGAGAATGTGCTGCTTCTGCTCCCTGGCGTAGCGCAAGGTCGCGAGCGTATCGGCGGTCTCGCCCGATTGCGACACGAAGATCGCCAGTCCGCCCGGCGAGAACGGCGCCTCGCGGTAGCGGAATTCCGACGCGACATCGATCTCGACCGGCAGCCGCGCGAACCGCTCGAACCAGTATTTGGCGATCAGGCCGGCGTAATAGGCCGTGCCGCAGGCGGAAATCGAAATGCGGTCGATGGTGCGGAAGTCGAACGGCAGCGCCGGCATGCGCACGCGCTCCGTCACCATGTCGAGATAGTGCGCCAGCGTATGGCCGACGACTTCGGGCTGCTCGTAGATTTCCTTGGCCATGAAGTGGCGATGATTGCCCTTGTCGATCAGCATCGCCGAAGCGTTCGACTTCTGCACCGCGCGCTTGACCTTGAGATTGTCGACGTCGTGCACCTGCACGCCCTTGCGGCTCAGCACCGCCCAGTCGCCTTCTTCCAGATAGCTGATGGTGTCGGTGAAAGACGCGAGCGCCATCGCGTCGGAGCCGAGATACATCTCGCCTTTGCCGTAGCCGACCGCGAGCGGCGAGCCCTTGCGCGCGCCGATCAGCAGGTCGTCATGACCTTCGAACAGGAAGGCGAGCGCAAAGGCGCCGCGCAGCTGTGGCAGCGCCGCTGCGACGGCGTCCTGCGGTGAGCGGCCGTTGTTCATCTCATCGGTGACGAGATGCGCGACGACTTCGGAGTCGGTTTCGGTGGAAAACTTGTGACCCTTGGCCTGCAGCTCTTCGCGCAACTCGCGAAAATTCTCGATGATGCCGTTGTGCACGACCGCGACCTTGTCTGTTGCGTGCGGATGCGCATTGACCTCGTTCGGCTTGCCGTGTGTTGCCCAGCGCGTATGGCCGATGCCGGCGTGACCGGCGAGCGGCTCGCTGGTCAGGCGTTTTTCGAGATTTTTCAGTTTGCCTTCGGCGCGGCGGCGCGTCAGGTGTCCGCCTTCCAGCGTCGCAACGCCGGCCGAATCGTAGCCGCGATATTCAAGGCGCTTGAGCGCCTCGACGATTTCGTCAGCGACCGGCTCGCGCCCCAATATTCCGACGATCCCACACATGCGCCCAATATACCCCCTGATTTGACCCGAACCATCCCCAAATCGGGTTTAAACGCTGCTAAGGGCGCCAAGAAATCACAAAGCTTTTCGCCCTGTGTCAGACGGCGGATGCGCGCAGCGTTAACGTTTGGTTTTCTTTTTGGTCTTCGGCTTGGCGGGTTTTGCGGCTTTTGGCTTCGTGGGCGCGGGCTTCTTGGGGTCGGTGGACTGGGCTACGGCGCCCTTGACGCCAGATCCCTTGGTCGCAAGCCCCTTGGTCCAGCCGAGCTTGTTGACCTGCCGCCCGCGCCCGATCGCCAGCGCGCCGGCCGGCACCTCGTCGGTGATCACCGAGCCCGAGCCCACATAGGCGGCGTCGCCGATCTTGACCGGCGCGACCAGTGACGAGTTCGAGCCGATGAAGGCCCCTGCCCCGATTTCGGTGCGGTACTTGTTCTTGCCATCGTAGTTGCAGAAGATCGTGCCCGCCCCGATGTTGGCGCCCGCGCCGACCGTTGCGTTGCCGATATAAGCCAGATGGTTGGCCTTGGCGCCCTCGCCGAACTCGCTCTCCTTGACCTCGACGAAATTGCCGATGCGCGACTTGGCGCCGAGCTTGGCGCCCGGCCGCAGCCGCGCGAATGGGCCGACCGAGGCGCCCTTTCCGACATGCGCGCCTTCCAGGTGGGAGAACGCACGGATGACGGCCTCGTCGTCCACCGTGACGCCGGGGCCGAACACGACGTTCGGCTCGACCACCACGTCGCGGCCGAGCTTGGTATCGGCTGAGAAAAAGACCGTTTCGGGCGCGACCAGGGTTACGCCGGCCGCCATCGCGGCGTCGCGCAAGCGCCACTGCAGAACGTCTTCGGCCTCGGCGAGCTGCGCCTTGGTGTTGATGCCGCGCACCTCGTCCTCGCTGGTTTCCAACGCCACCGCTTCGAGCGCCATGTGCTCGGCGATCGTCACCGCGTCGGTCAGATAGAATTCGCGCTTGGTGTTGTCGTCACCGATGCGGTCGAGGATGTCGAGCGCGCATTCGCCGCGCAGCGCCATCAGCCCGCCATTGCAGAGATTGATGGTGCGCTCCAGATCGCTGGCATCGCGATGCTCGCGGACCGCGACCAGGCGATGGCCGTTGGTGATGAGGCGGCCATAGCCGGTCGGATCGGCGGGCCGGAACCCGAGCACCGCAATGCTGGCGCCGGACGCGATCGCGCCGCGCAGGCGCTTGAGCGTCTCGGCACTGATCAGCGGCGTGTCGCCGAAAATCACCAGAATATCGTCAAAACCCTCCTCGATCGCCGCGCGGGCGGCCAGCACGGCGTGCGCGGTGCCGCGCCGCTCGTGCTGCACGAACACGTCCGCGCTCGGCAGCAGGCGCTTGGTGGCCTCCGCAACGGCCTGCGCCTCCGGCCCGATCACGACCGCGGCGCGTTCGGTTCCCGCCCCGCGCACGGCCGCCAGCACGTGGGCCAGCAGCGAGCGGCCGGCGACCGCGTGCAGGACCTTCGGCTTGGCCGAACGCATGCGCGTGCCCTCACCGGCGGCAAGCACGATCGCAAGACAGGTTCGTTTGCTCATTGGCGGCCCGGCATGACGGTTGGATGAGCCGCCGTCATACTGGGCTGGCCGCGTCAAGGGAAGGTGGAAAGCTAAGGAATGCGGCGCCGAATTACGGCGAGAATCATGAGAGTCTGCTACGGTTTTTGGCGCTTTTGATTCGGTTCCCGGAGCCCACATGACGGCGGCACGCCGCACGCAGCTTGCCCGCCTCGGCATCTGGATCGGGCTTGCGACCGTGGCTGTCCTGATCGCGGTGTTCACGGCGCGCACCGAGACCGGGCTGCGGCGTATTGCGGGACTTCTCTCTCCCGAGGTGTCGGAACCTGCGCGTTCGGCCAAGATCGCCGCACCGCAGATCGCCAGCCGTCAGATCGACCAGGAGGTCGAACGCCGCCTGAACGAGGCGGTCCGCGCGCTCGCGGCCGATCGCGATCGGCTGGCATCGCGCGTCGCGGCGCTGGAGCGCAATCTCGATGACGTGACCGGATCGATCTCGCAGAACGGCGCGCCGGCCGCGCAACCGTCCCGTCCGCTCCCGCAGGGCCAGGCGGCGCCGAACCCGCCGCTGGTACCGCCGCCCGCACCGCAAGCCGCGGCGCCGGCACCGCAATCCGCCCTCCAAGGGGCCGCGCCGCCCGCCATTCAGGCGGCCCCGAACCGGGTCGCGGCCGGGCATCTGGCGACCGGCGCACCGACCGCGGCGGATTCGGTCGCCACCAGGACCGAGTTCGGCATCGATGTCGGCGGCAACGCGTCCGTCGAGGGCCTGCGCACGCTGTGGACGACGCTCAAGACCAGCCAGCCGGCTTTGTTCGACGGGTTGCGTCCGGTGGTCGCCATTCGCGAAGGCCAAAAGCCGGGCACCATCGAACTGCGCCTGATCGCCGGACCGATCGCCAATGCCGGGATGGCGGCGCGCATGTGCGCCGCGCTGGCTGCGATGAACCAGACCTGCCAGCCGGCGGTGTTCGACGGGCAGCGATTGGCGCTGCAGTAGGCAAGCGGGGACCCTGCATTCATCGGAGATCAACATGGGAACGCTGACGATACGCCTATCCGAAGATCAGCATCAGCGTCTGAAAGCATTGGCGGCCAGCCGAGGTCTCAGCCTCAACAAATTGTTCGAGGAATTCGGGACGCGAGCGCTGACCGAGTTCGATGCCGAGACACGGTGGCGTGGACTTTACGGATGCCATTACTGCCCTCGAGGACCCGAACCGTTCGGAAGAAATTGACAGGCGGTTCGAGTACGGCGAGGAGCGGATTCAGGTCATTGGAATGGCGCGCGCCAACGTGCTGTTCGTAATCGTTACGCTACCAGACGAGGACATCTGCCGAATCATATCGGCCCGAAAGGCCACACGAGATGAGCAAGACTGGTACTACGCGGGTAACCATAAAGCCTGGTGAACCGCTGCCACAGGGCGACACGGACTGGGCGCGGCTCAATGCCATGACCGATCGGGAGGTCGTGGCAGCAGCCCTATCCGACCCTGATGCGCAGCCTCTCACCCCAGAGGAGTTGGCGAAGATGCGCCGGGTATCGCGCGTCAAGGTACTGCGACAGCGTCTCGGTATGACACAGGCGGAGTTTGCTGAAGCTTTTCACCTCCCCGTCACGACTTTGCGTGACTGGGAGCAGCACCGCAGCACCCCAGATGCGCCAGCCCGCGCATTGTTGCTGGCAATCGAACGTGATCCGGAAGTCATGCGGCGATTGCTCGCCGATAGGGCGGCTTAGCCGCTCGCGCGCTCGATATGTTTGCGTTAGAGCGGCAGCGCCGTCTCGACCAGACGCGCCCAGAACGACGCGCCGATCGGGATCGCGTCGTCGTTGAAGTCGTAGCCGGCATTGTGCAGCCCGGCGCTGTCGCCATTGCCGATGAAGATGAACGCGCCGGGGCGCGCTTCCAGCATGAACGAGAAGTCCTCGGCGCCCATCAGCGGCGGCGTGTTGCTGTCGACGCTGCTGGTGCCGACCACCTGGCTGGCGACCGCGGCGGCGAATTCGGTCTGCTGCGGATGGTTCGAGGTGACCGGATAGTCGCGCCGGTAGGTCAATGTCGCCTTGGCGCCGTGCACCTTGGCGGTGCCTTCCACTACGTCGCGCAGGCGGCTTTCGAGAATGTCGCGGATCTCGGGCAGATGGCTGCGCGCGGTGCCGCGCAGCGTGGCGGTGCCGGGGATCACATTGTCGGCCGAGCCGGCATGGAACTGGCAGATCGAGATCAGCCCCGACTTGATCGGATCGACGCTGCGCGAGACGATCGACTGCACGTTGTTGATGATCTGCGCGCCGACCAGAACCGTGTCGACGCCCATATGCGGCTTGGCGGCATGCGCGCCGTGGCCCTCGATCTCGATCACGATACGGTCGGCGGCTGCCAGCAGCGGCCCCGGGCGCAGCGCAAACTGGCCGACGGGGAGGCCCGGCATGTTGTGCATGCCGAATACCTCTTCGATCGCGAACCGCTCCATCAGGCCGTCTTTGACCATCTCGCGGCCGCCCCCGCCCCCCTCCTCGGCGGGCTGGAAGATCACGACCGCGGTGCCGGCGAAGTTGCGCGTCTCGGCGAGGTATTTTGCCGCACCCAGCAGCATCGCGGTGTGCCCATCATGCCCGCAGGCATGCATCATGCCGGGGTTTTTCGAGCGGTATGGCAGGTTGGTCTCTTCGTCCATCGGCAGCGCGTCCATGTCGGCGCGCAGGCCGATCGCCCTGCCGCCCCCATTGCCGTTGCGGCCGCGAATGACGCCGACCACGCCGGTGCGGCCGATCCCGCTGACGACCTCGTCGCAACCGAATGCCTTGAGTTTCTCCGCAACGCTTGCGGCCGTGCGATGAACGTCGAACAGGATTTCCGGATGCGCGTGGATGTCGCGCCGCCATGCGGCGACCTCGGCCTGCATGGCGGCGATACGATCAACAATTGGCATGGCAGAACTCCAATGCGCCGCGAGTGCTGGCGCCGCGGGTTCGCTGGTTGGTTGCGGCTAGCAAATCGGACCGCCGCCCACCGGTCAACCGGATCGGCGGCGAATCCAGCCTACCATCATGCGGTTTGACGATACCGACTGTCTGGACCCGCCGGGGCAGCCACGGTTAAGCTCGACGCAACAGCCGGGCGGGCCTTTCCGCAGAACGGTGTGCGGTTCTTCAAAGCATCATGAGGGGACGATGAAGCTTCGAACCTTGTTGTTGGCGCTCGGCTTCGCGGGTGCGGCGATCACGCCCGGCAACACGGCGACGCTCCGCTTCGCGTTCCAGGGCGAGCTCAAGTCGCTCGATCCCTATTCGCTGAATGAAAGCTTCACGCTCGGGATGCTCGGCAATGTCTATGAGGGTCTGACCAAGCGCGACAAGGATCTCAAGATCATTCCCGCTCTTGCCACCAGCTGGGAGATCCTCGAGCCGACGCGCTGGCGCTTTCACTTGCGCAGAAACGTGAAATTCCACAACGGCGAGGACTTTACGGCCGACGACGTGGTTTTTTCCGCCGAGCGCACCCGCGATGCCGGCTCCAACATCAAGACGCGGATCGAGCCGGCCGGGACCAAGGCCGTGAAGGTCGACGACTATACGGTCGATTTCATCCTGCCGAGCCCCAACCCCATTCTGCATTACGAGTGGGACACCTGGTACATCATGTCGAAGAAATGGGCCGAGGCGCACAATTCGGTCGGCGCGCAGCCCTCGGCCGGCCAGCAGACGAGCTATGCGGCGCTCAACACCAACGGCACCGGCCCGTTCATCATCTCCAGCCATCAGGCCGGCACGAGCACCAGCTACAAAAAGAACCCGAACTGGTGGGGCAAGGTGGAGCACAATATCGACGAGGCGCTATTCTCCACCATCAGCAACGATGCGACCCGCGTTGCCGCTCTGCTGTCCGGCGACGTCGACTGGATCGATCCGGTGCCGCTGCAGGACATCCAGCGCATCAATGCCAGCGGGACCGCCGAGGTGAAGCAGGGTCCCGAGCTGCGCACGATCTTCCTCGGTTTCGATCAGACCCGGCCCGAACTGAAATCATCGAACGTGAAAGGCAAGAATCCGTTCAAGGACGTGCGCGTGCGCAAGGCGTTCTACCTGGCTATCGACGAGAAGGCGATTGTCGACAAGGTCATGCGCGGCGCCGCCGTTCCCTCCGCGCTGATGATCTCGCCGCTGCTGTTCGACCTGGCCAAGGACTTCAAGCGCCCGGCGGCCGATCCTAATCAGGCCAAGAAGCTGCTGGCCGACGCCGGATACCCGAAAGGCTTCGAGGTCGAGATGGATTGCCCGAACGACCGCTACGTCAATGACGAGGCGATCTGCCAGGCGATCACCGCGATGCTCTCGCGCGTCGGCATCAAGATCAACCTCAATGCGCAGCCGAAGACGAAGTACTTCGGCAAGGTGCTGCAAAGCGGCGGCTACGACACGTCGCTTTTTCTGCTCGGCTGGACGCCTGGCTCGTTCGACAGCTGGAACGTGCTCGCCAACATCTATCGCTGCCGCGACGAGAAGGGCAACGGCGGCAACAACAATCTCGGCAACTACTGCAATCCGAAAGTCGACGAGCTGACCAACCAGATTCTGGTCGAACCCGACAAGATCAAGCGCGACAAGTTGGTCGCCGAGGCCTACAAAATCGCCCAGGAGCAGGATTGGGCCTACATCCCGCTGCACCAGCAGGCGCTCGCCTGGGGCGTGTCGAAGAAGGTCAAGCTGGTCCAGCGCGCCGATAACCAAATCCTGCTTTACTGGTTCAACAAGCAATAAGAACGGCTTGACTTGATTTGGCCAAAGTTGATTTGATCCGCGCCGCTCAGACCAAAAACCGGCCGGATCAATCCGGCCCACGCTTTGCGTGCCATGAACCCGCGGCCGGACCGACCCGGCCGTCCAGAGGACGAGAGAAGAACAATGAAATTCAGGACTGCACTGTTGGCGGCCGCGCTCGCGGTATCGTTGACGCTGCCGGCATCGGCGGCGACGTTCCGATTTGCGTTCCAGGGGGACCTCAAATCGCTCGACCCCTACTCGCTGAACGAGACCTTCACCCACGGCATGCTCGGCAACGTGTATGAGGGCCTCACCAAGCGCGACAAGGAGCTCAAGATCATCCCGGGCCTCGCGACCAGCTGGGAGCAGGTCGAGCCGACGCGCTGGCGCTTTCACCTGCGCAAGGGGGTGAAGTTCCAGAACGGCGAGGACTTCACCGCCGACGACGTGGTGTTCTCGGCGGAGCGCTCGTTCAAGCCCGCCTCCGACATCAAGACCCGCATCCAGCCGGCCGGCACCAAGGCCGTGAAGGTCGACGACTACACGGTCGATTTCATCCTGCCGAGCCCGAACCCGATCCTGCACTACGAATGGGATACCTGGTACATCCTGTCGAAGAAGTGGGCGGAAGCGAACGGCTCGGTCGAGCCGCAGCCGCAGGCCGGTCAGCAGCAGAGCTACGCGGCGCTGCACGCCAACGGCACCGGCCCGTTCATCATCGCCGAGCATCAGGCCGGCGTGAAGACGGTGTTCAAGCCGAACCCGAATTACTGGGGCAAGGCCGAGCACAATTTCGAGGAGGTGATCTTTACCACCATCTCGAACGACGCGACCCGCGTTGCCGCCCTGCTCTCGGGCGATGTCGACTTCGCCGACCCGATCCCGCTGCAGGACGTCGATCGCGTCAATGCCAGCAGCAACGCACAGGTGCTGCAGGGGCCGGAGCTGCGCACCATCTTCCTCGGCTTCGACCAGTATCGCGACGAGCTGAGGTATTCGAACATCAAGGGCAAGAACCCGTTCAAGGACGTGCGGGTGCGCAAGGCCTTCTATCTGGCGATCGACGAGAACGCGATCGCCGAAAAGGTGATGCGCAAGGCGGCGGTGCCGTCGGCGCTGATGATCTCGCCGCTGCTGTTCCCGCTCGCCAAGGACTTCCCGCGCCCGAAGACCGATCCGGCGGCAGCCAAGAAGCTGCTCGCCGAAGCCGGCTATCCGAACGGCTTTGAGGTGACGATGGATTGTCCGAACGATCGCTACGTCAATGATGAGGCGATCTGCCAGGCGGTCGCATCGATGCTGGCCCGCGTCGGCGTCAAGATCAACCTGCTGGCGCAGCCGAAGGCCAAGTACTTCGCCAAGATCCTGGTGTCGGGCGGATACGACACCTCGTTCTATCTGCTCGGCTGGACCCCCGGCTCGTTCGACAGCTGGAACATCCTCGCCAACATGTACCGCTGCCGCGACGAAAAAGGCGCCGGCGGCAACAACAATGTCGGCAACTACTGCAACCCG